>JAUYGW010000096.1 GCA_030690245.1 Gallionella sp.
TCTTCGTCCGCCAACTCGTCGCCGCGCCCCGATGCCAGCACCGGATCGAGCACCAGCGGGATGTCCGGGTAATCCGCCAGCACTTCGGCGATGGCCGCGATGTTCTCCACGCTGCCGAGCAGGCCGATCTTGAACGCCGCCACCGGCACGTCCTCCAGCATCGCGCGCGCCTGATCCACCACCCACTCCGGGTCGATCGGCAGCACATCGTCCACCCCGCTGGTGTCCTGCACGGTGATAGCCGTAACCACCGACAACGGATGGCAGCCCATGCTGGAAATGGTCAGCAGGTCGGCCTGCAAACCGGCGCCGCCGCTCGGGTCGGTGGCGGCAAAGCTCATTACTAGAGGGAATGGTTCGGTCATGATGTAGGCAATGGTGAAATGCGCTTTCGGGCAGGTATTTTACCCTATATGCCCGCAACTGAATAACCTACCTCCCCAATTCCACGACCACCGGCGTATGGTCGGAAGGGCGCTCCAGTTTGCGCGGGGCTTTGTCGATCACGCAGCTTTTGCATTGCGCCGCCAGCGGCTCGCTGACCAGGATGTGGTCAATGCGCAGCCCCAGGTTGCGGCGGAACGCCATCATGCGGTAGTCCCACCAGGAATAGGATTTTTCAGGCTGATCGAACAGGCGGAAGCTGTCGCGCAGGCCGAGCTGCGACAGGTTACGGAACTGTTGCCGCTCCGGCTCGCTGACCAGCACATTGCCCTGCCAGGCGACCGGGTCATAGACATCGCGGTCTTCCGGCGCGATGTTGTAATCGCCCAGCAGCGCCAGTTTCGGGTGGCGCGTCAGCTCTGCTTCCAGCCAGTCGCGCAATGCGGCGAGCCACGCGAGTTTGTATTGATACTTGTCGGAATCGACGCTCTGCCCGTTCGGCACATACACGCACACCACGCGAATATCGTCGATTGTGGCGGCGATGACGCGCTTCTGCTCATCGGCAAAATCCGGGATGCCCATCTGCACATCGCCGGCGGGCGCGCGGCTCAGGATCGCCACGCCGTTGTAGGTTTTCTGTCCGCTGAATACGCTGTGGTACCCCGCCGCCTGCAATTCGGCCTGCGGAAAATCCTTGTCCTGCTGCTTGGTCTCCTGCAAACACAACGCATCGACCGGGTTGGCGGCGAGCCAGTCCAGCACCTGCGGCAGGCGCACCTTGAGCGAGTTGACGTTCCAGGTCGCCAGCTTCATTGCGCGACGGGATTGGCCGGCTCGACCTGGCTCGCTGCAGCGGGCGCGGAGACAGGGAGCGCTGCGCGGTAAGGTGCGGTCTTCGGATAACCGGCGATATCGAGTTCGCCATGCCACCGCCCGGCCAGAAAACCTTTCAGAAAGACCTTGCCCACCGCCAGGGTAGGCACGCTGTCGCTGCCGGAAAACGCCTTGAAGGCATCGATATCTTCCCGTGTTATCAGCAATTTTTCACTGAACGGGATGCCGCGCTTGCCTAACAACTCGCGTGCCTGATTACAGGCTTCGACACAGTTGTCCGCGACATACAGGGTGACCGGAAAATTCTGCTGCGCGCGGCGCGTTTCATAGGGCAGGTCTTCGCCAGGCACGACGGCGGCGGAGGGAGATTTGATGGTTGTTATTTGCGTCGCGCCCACCGGAGGCACGTCGCCGTACTGCACCTTGCCCTGCGCGTCCAGCCAACGGTATAGCTCGCCCGCTTGCGCGCCTAATGGCATCACCGCCAGACAACTCAATAACAAAACGATGCGCTTCATTTTGCCTCCTTGCCGATTTGTAGGGCGGGCTCTGCCCGCCGGATAAGGGTTGCCGGGCATAGCCCGGCCTGCATCGCCTTTATGTTCCCGCGAACAAATTTTTACAGTAGCCCATTATGCCGCAACAATGCATCGATGCTCGGCTCGCGTCCGCGAAACGCGCTGAACGAGTCCATCGCGCCGCGACTGCCGCCCATCGCCAGTATCTCGGCGCGGAAGCGCGCGCCGACATCGGGATTCAGCACGCCGTTTTCCTCGAACAGGCTGTAGGCATCGGCGGACAGCACCTCCGCCCATTTGTAGCTGTAATAGCCCGCCGCATAACCGCCGGCAAAGATATGCGAAAAGCTGTGCGGGAAGCGCTGGAACGCGGGCGGGATCAGCACCGCCACTTCGGCGCGCACTTCGTCGAGCAGCTGCAAAATGGATTTCGCGCCGCCCGCCTCGAAGTTGCTGTGCATCAGCATGTCGAACAGCGAAAATTCGATCTGGCGCAGGGTCTGCAGGCCGCTCTGAAAATTCTTCGCGGCGAGCATCTTGTCGAACAGCGCGCGCGGCAGCTTTTCATTGGTCTCCGAATGGCGCGTCATGCCGTGCAGCACCTCCCATTCCCAGCAGAAGTTTTCCATGAACTGGCTGGGCAGCTCCACCGCGTCCCATTCCACGCCGTTGATGCCGGACACGGCGAGGTCTTCCACTTCGGTGAGCAGGTGATGCAGGCCGAGGCCGAATTCATGGAACAGCGTGATCACTTCGTCGTGCGTGAACACGGCGGGCTTGCCGCCCACCGGCGCGGAAAAATTGCAGTTCAGATACGCGACCGGCGTCTGGATACCGGAAGCAAGGCGGCGGCGCGTGATCACATCGTCCATCCACGCCCCGCCGCGCTTGCTGTTGCGCGCGTACATATCGAGATAAAACTGCCCGACCAGTTGCCCCTGCGCGTCGCGGATGTCGAAGAAGCGCACGTCGTCATGCCACAGCGGCGCGACGGACGCCTTGATCTGCAAGCCATATATCGTCTCGACCAGCTTGAACATGCCGGGCAGCACCGCATCTTCGGGAAAATACTGTTTCACTTCCTGTTCGGAAAAGGCGTAGCGTTTTTCGCGCAATTTTTCGCTGGCGTAGCCGATGTCCCATGACTGCAATTCCTGCAATCCCAGTTCGGCGCGCGCGAATTCGCGCAGCTCCGCCAGATCTTTTTCGGCAAAGGGTCGCGCGCGCTGCGCCAGTTCGCGCATGAACTCGGTCACCTGCTGCGGCGAATCCGCCATCTTGGTCGCCAGCGACAATTCGCCGAAGTTGGCGAAGCCCAGCAGGCTCGCCTCCTCGCCGCGCAGCTTGACGATCTCATCCATCAGCGCGGTGTTGTCCCACTCCGCCTTGCCGAATTCGCTGGCGCGCGTGCCAGAGGCGCGATACATCTTTTCGCGCAGCGCGCGGTTGTCGGCGTATTGCATCACCGGCATGTAGGATGGGGCTTTCAGCGTGAACAGCCAGCCGGATTTCCCCGCTGCAACCGCCGCTTCCTGTGCCGCCTGCAACACATCTTCCGGCAAGCCGCTCAATTCGTCGGGTATCTTACAAGCACTGGAAGTACGTTCGCTTCTTCCCCCCTCGGGGGAAGGTTGGGATGAGGGAGAGTTCTCGATGACCAGCGTGTAATCGTTGGTCGCATCGAGCAGGTTGTCGGAAAAGCGCGACGATAATTCCGCCAGGCGTTCCTGGATTTCCAGATAGCGCGCCTTCTTGTCCTCCGGCAACTCCGCGCCGCCGAGACGGAAATCGCGCAACTCGTTTTCGATGATCTTCTTGCGCGCCGCGCTCAAACCGTCGAATTCAGGGCTGTTGCGCAATGCCTTGAATTTATCGAACAGCGCGAGGTTCTGGCCGAGTTCGGCGTAATACTGGGTGATCTTCGGCAGCGTCGCGTTATACACCTCGCGCAATTCCGGGCTATTCATCACCGCGTTCAAATGCCCGACCGGCCCCCACGCGCGCGACAACCGCTCGTTGGCATCTTCCATCGGCACGATGAAATCGTGCCAGGTCGGCGGCGACTGCGACACGTTACTGGCGGAGCCAGCCGATTGCGGGAGCGGTCGCCCAGCAGCCCCTACTGCACCTGATGGTTCCACACCACCTTGTCGGGGCTGTGCGCTATCGCCCAGCAGCCGCGCGATCAGCGCACGGTTTTCCGCCAGCAACTGTTCCATCGCCGGTGCGACATGTTCGGGTTTGATCTCCGCAAAGCGCGGCAGACCGGTGAAATCGAGTAATGGGTTCATGGATGAGCTGGAAATAAATGCTGCGGTGGAAAATCTGACTGTCGCATTTTACTATGAAAGATTCAGGTAATAGCCCGGCTCGTACCGGTCGGTGCGGTATTCGCGCAGCACCCGGCTATCCTCCACCACACCCCAGCCAGCAGCCTGCGTGGTTCGGCTTCGTTCATTGGCGCAGGTAGAAGCTAGATTCGTGAAGAGAATTCCGGCAACTGCAAAGCATCGGCTGGAGAAATAATCCGCACTCCGGATGCCAACAAACTTTCAAACAAGACCAGCAAATCCTTGTCGCCGGTCACCAGCCGGTCTGCAGCTGCGGCCAACGCGGCATGGATAAACCTGTCATCATCCGCATCGCGGCAGAAAGCTTGACCCGCGACCTGCTGCGGAACATCGACCCAATATGCAACGGTATCAATATCGTGCAAGAGCCGCTTGCGATCATCCATCGTCACATAGCGGTCAAACTTGGGTAGCCACAGCCGCTGTTTGAGTTCTGCAAAGGTGTTCGGAGTAAATACAGGTTGGCCGTACCTGACCACCTGCCGGGTCAATTGTGCCGGTGTACCCGCCTTCGCCAGCAAGCCGCTGATCCAGACATTGGTGTCGATGACGACTCTGGGCCCGCGAGGATTCACAGATCACTCAGCTTTCATCCGCCAGCAACCCGGCCAGTTTTTCAGGGGTTAATCCGGCTCGCGCAGCCGCGTCGGCTGTCTCGTCCATCGTTTTCAGCAATCGGTCAGCGTAAAAAGCCCGCATCGCCTCGTAATCCTCGGCGCTCACCATCACGCCCGCTACACGATCATGACGCATCACCCTAACCGGCTCACGTTGAACCTTGTCGAGAAACTCCCCGAAACGGGTCTTTGCTTCGTTTGCTGTATAGGTCTGCATGACGCACCTCCGTTATCCATCAATAAGATATGTTCAATTTAACCGAATCGTTCGATTCGGTCAAATTGGGCGATTTTATCTTTCAGGTCGTTTAACCCTAGAAAACGCAGTCGAAACATGAGCGCGATTTATCGCGCGATAGCCCGAGGAACACCGCCAGAAGCTCGCTTCTTCAAGACTGAATTCCGACAATGAACCGGTTCGCGAATGGTTACGCGGCCTCCCGGCGACAGAGGCTCCGCTCCTAAGAAATTTTCACCGGACAGGCTGAACAAATGGGTTGTTATTGCGAACCAAAATTGGTACGCTCTTAAAATGAAACAGCCAACCTTGGAAGTTCGCTTCTTCAAGACCGATTCCGGCAATGAGCCGGTTCGCGAATGGTTGCGCGGCCTCCCGGCGACAGACAAGAAAACCATAGGCGAAGATGTAAAGACCGTGCAATTCGGTTGGCCTCTCGGAATGCCGCTGGTGGCGCATCTGGATGGCGATGTGTGGGAAGTGCGGATCAGGCTGAATACGCGTATCGCCCGGATACTCTTCGCACTGGAAGACAATATCATGGTTCTGTTGCACGGCTTCATCAAAAAACAACAAAAGACACCGAAGCCAGAACTTGATCTGGCAAAAGAACGGCTGAAACAACTCAGGAGACGAACATGAGCAGGAAAAATATCGGCAGCAGCTTCGACGAATTTCTGGCCGAAAACGCGACGCTCAACGAAGCGACCGCAATCGCCGTCAAGCGTGTCATCGCCTGGCAAATCGAACAAGAAATGAAAGCGCAAAACCTGAACAAGACCACAATGGCAAAGAAAATGCATACCAGCCGCGCCGCGCTGAACCGCCTGCTGGATGAGAACGACACCAGCCTCACGCTGACTACCTTGGCGAGTGCGGCGGCGGTGCTGGGGAAAAAACTGAATGTCGAGTTGCTGGCGGCCTGAAAATAAACCGTGGCACATCTCCGATTATTTCTTCCACATTTCGAGACTTCCTGCCGCTTGCTCTTCCCGCACCTGCCGTGTAAATTGCCGCATCACCATCGATCAAGGATTCGTAAAATGACTACCGCCATCTTGTCCAGCAAATTCCAGCTTTCCCTGCCCAAGGCACTGCGCGAAGCCATGCAGCTTCAGCCGGGGCAACAGTTCGAGCTGATACCCATGGGATCGGTTATCCAACTGGTGCCCAAGACCTCCATCAAGCAACTGCGTGGCATCGCTCGTGGCGCGAACCCCGCGCAATACCGTGACCGGACGGATCGCTCCCGATGTTTCTGGTGGATACCTGCGGCTGGATCGAATGGATGATTGATTCGCCGCTCGCCAAAAGCTACTCGCGCTACCTGACCTCGCCCGACTCGCTGATCGTCCCCACGCTGGTGCAGCACGAGCTATACAAATGGCTGTACCGGGAAATGGACCCGCCCACCGCCCTATCCGCCATCGCCGCAACCCAGACCGCAACCGTCATTCCACTCGACACCTCGTTGGCGCTGCTGGCTGCGGACATCGCGCGGGAATTCAAACTGGCAACGGCGGATGCCATCATCTACGCCACCGCCCGCCAGCACCGTGCCACCCTTGTCACCAGCGATACCCATTTCGCCAGCTTGCCGCACGTAAAATATTTAGCCAAGGAAAGCTGATTCCGAGTTTCTACTCGATGAAAATCTTCCAGGACGTGCGCGACTTCGCCGCCGCTCAGGCAATAGACGGTTAGGCTGCGCTCAACAAAGGAATGAAACAGCAGGCTGAAGAGTTTGTGAAGCAGGGAAGCCAGTTGTTCGCAAGGCCTGATAGAACTTTGGTTAATGCCGCAAAAGGAGTGGTGCGATGACTGCCAAAAGCTTGGTTACATCTGTGGAGCAAATCGAATCGCAGATATTTCTGATCCGCGGTCAGAAAATCATGCTGGATGAGGACTTGGCCTTGCTCACCAAACGAAATCTCGACTGGGAATAAAGAATGTCATACTGTCCGCAAAAATACCCGGAGGAAAATCATGAATACCACCCTCACTTTGGTCAGCGATCAAGACACCGTGCTTTCCTATCTGGACGAAGCCCGCAAACACCATACACAGGCTGCCATTGCCAAGCACTTGGGCGTTGGGGTTCGTACCATCAGCCGGTGGGAAGCACGCCAAACCAGCCCTCCCGCCTACCTGGCTCACGCGTTGCAGCAGCTATTGCCATTCGGCGACGACAGACCCGAAGGTGCGTTTGATTTTATCGACCTGTTCGCGGGCATCGGCGGCCTGCGCAAGGCGTTTGAACAAATCGGCGGGCGCTGCGTATTCACCAGCGAATGGGACAGCTACGCACAGAAAACCTACGCCGAGAACTTCCGCGACAGACATCCAATTGCCGGAGACATCACCCAGGTGCAAGCAGCCGACATTCCCGACCACGACGTACTGCTGGCCGGTTTCCCCTGCCAGCCCTTCTCGATAGCCGGGGTATCGAAGAAGAATGCGCTGGGCAAGGCGCACGGCTTCGCCTGCGAAACGCAAGGCACCCTGTTCTTCGACGTGGCGCGCATTATCGAAACAAAACGCCCGCGCGCCTTCCTGCTGGAAAACGTCAAGAACCTCGTCTCGCACGACAAAGGCCGCACCTTCGATGTCATACGCCGCACCCTGACCGAAGTGCTGGGTTACCACATCCACTATCGCGTCATCGACGGCGCGCACTTCGTCCCGCAACACCGCGAGCGCATCCTTATCGTCGGTTTCCGCGAGCCAATCGCATTCGATTTCGATGCCCTGCCCCTGCCGCCCAAGGGTGTGCACAAACTCAAGGACATCCTGCACCGCACCGATGGCAGCGAACCTGTTTTGCCGTGGGACGAAGGAAGATTTTTCGACCACAAAAAACAGCGCCCGCAGGACAAATACACCCTCACCGACAATCTCTGGCTCTATTTGCAAAACTACGCCGCGAAGCACCGCGCCAAGGGCAACGGCTTCGGCTTTGGCTTGGTCAAACCCGGCGACGTGACACGCACTTTATCGGCGCGCTACTACAAGGATGGCTCGGAAATTCTCGTGTACCAAGGCACCCGCAAAAACCCGCGCCGTCTGACGCCCAGGGAATGTGCGCGGCTGATGGGCTATCCCGACACGTTCAGAATTCCGGTGTCGGATACGCGGGCATACCGATTATTTTCTCAAGCGGCGGTTGTACCGATGGTCGAATATGCGGCTAAACTGATGGTGTCGCAACTCAACTTAGGGGAGAAGGCACCGGAAGCGAAAGCTGTCGAAATGCCGAAAGACATCATGGCTAAAGGACTTTGGACAAAAGAGCAAGTAAAGCTGGCTTTCCACTTGTATTGTCAGCTCCCATATGGACGAATATACGGGCGCAATCCGGAAATAATCGCATTGGCAAAAGTCATCAGCCGCACGCCTGATGCGGTTGCGATGAAGATGCTTAACATCGCAAGCCTTGATCCCGCCATTACGAGTACGGGGCGAGTAGGTTTGGGAAATGCATCGGCATTGGATCGCGAGGTATGGGATGAATTCCACTCAGATTGGGAAAGGCTTGCCGTGGAATGCCAACTGCTCCGGCAGCAACTAGACAAAAATGCCGTGGAGGATTTGGAGCAGGAAGATGATGAGCTACTGCCAGATGATTTCACTGGAGAAACACGGCAAGTTCTAACAACACAGAGAATCAAGCAGCATTTTTTTCGCCGCGCAGTACTAAGCAGCTATCGTGGACGTTGTTGTATATCTGGCCTTTCGGATGCGCGCTTACTGATGGCAAGCCACATCGTGCCGTGGAGTAACGACAAAGCAAACCGTCTTAATCCCAGCAATGGCCTGTGTCTTTCGGCTATCCACGACAAGGCATTTGATCGAGGGTTGATAACGATTTCAGATAACTATGAGGTGATGTTGTCCGAGCAACTGAAGCGAAATGATGATGCCTTTGTTGTCCAGATATTTCTACCATTGGAAGGCCGCAAGATTGAGTTACCCGAGAAATTTATTCCGAGCATCGCTTTTCTTGCACGCCACCGCAGCGAGATTTTTATTGATGTCGCAGGCCAATAAACTTTTGCCCGTAAAGGGTATGCTTATGACTACTCCGCTCGTGCTTCACGAAGATGCTTTCTATGAGTATTTCAAACCATATCGCCACCCTGATTCGCGTCACGACATTTGGGGCGGATTAGGTCTTGAAACCTTCGGAGAAGACCTTGATACAGTCCGAAAACTGGATGTCTCTTATGTATGGACGGTGCTGGATGGCGATTCTGGCAATGATCAATGGATTTCTCGTGGCATCCATTTTGTTAATCGCATATGTTACTTGGTCACAGAAAAGTCTCACCAAGGGATTGATGTTGAGTTTCGAATTCCAAGTCGATTAAATTCATTAACGCCTATCGGACTGTCGAGGCAGATGAATAAAATTTCCCGTTTAATCCAATCTGCTTAAAGGCTCTGTAATCACCCTGATGACTCCAGAGCCAACCGGGGGACATTATAAAATTCATGGTGTAGAGAGTTTTATCCGGAAGTTTGGCTACCCTGACAAGATGGGGCGAGTAGATCGTCTTAATTTCGGCGGCGTCCACAGGGTGGATGAAAAACACGCCACCACCGGGCTTACGTTAACCTTGGTTGGATTCGACGCCACAGATGGCAAAATCCTCACTAAATCTGCTGGCATTTCATTACTCACGGATACTGGTGAAGAGGCCGCTACTTGGACCTATGTGGATTTGATGAACCACTGGAACCACAAACACGCACAAACCGCCTACGTTCCATCCTTGAAACACACTGACCCACATCTTCAGTATAGTTATGGCAACACGGTTCGTTTGGGTGAAGGAGCGGATTTCCTGCTGGTGTTGAAGGCCATGTTTCAAGGCAAGATTTATTATGACCCTGGAATTAAACTGGAAAAGGCTTCAAGTGCAAGGCCCACCACAAAACGCCGCAGCCAGTTTCGGGTTAAGTCTGGAGATTTATCATCTCTATATTTAAAAATGGATTCAGTCGATGTGACTAAAAGCTAACAAGTGCGGTAGCAGTGATAAAGCCCTGCAAATATAACGGCTAAAGGATTACAGCAAACAATGCCTTGCTCATCAACCGTATCGCATCAGGAAACAAGAGATTGTTCCAGCGTGGCAACCGGCAGATACAGCGACAGCGGGCTATCGATGCAGGCAATGAATCCCAGTTTGGTGTAAAACGCCTTGGCCTTGTCGTGTTTGGCATCCACGACGACGGCATACAGCCCCACGCGTTGTGAAAATTCCACAGCCAAACGCAATGCGAATGCCAGCAAGTCTTGGCCGGTGCCTTTTCCCTGATGGCGGGCATCCACCGCCAACCGGCCAATGCGCAGAATGGGGGCGGGATGGCGCGGTAATTTCGACTGTGCGGGGAGCGATGCCGTGGCAATTTGCCCCGCACTGACGGTGACAAAGCCGGTGACTGTTGCACCGTCGCCGGCAAGCGCCACATAGGTTTTGCCGAAGCCGCGCCGTTGTTGCTGGCCTGCCTGGCGTTGCAAAAATTCGTTCAGCGCCGCGTCGCCGCAATCGAATCCGCTGCGGTTGTGCTGCTTGCCGAGCAGTTGGATGACTGCCACGTTTACCGGCGCGCCATAAGTTTGCGCAACGCGGCTTTTGGCTTGGGCGGTTTTTCCACGGACGAGGCGAATGCCTCAAAGTCGCGCTGGGTGAGCATCAGCGTGTCGTAGTCCGACACAACGCGGCGCGCCGCCTCGTATGCGTTCTGCAGCATGAAGCCGGACACGGTCGTCCCCATTAACGCGGCGGCGCGCTCGATCATGGCTTTGGCGTCGGCGCTGGTGCGCAAATTGATTCGCGACGATTCGTTGGTAATGCTGGCGGACATGGCGGTCTCTCCCGATTAATGATGCGAATATTGTACGTCATTTTTACGCACGTTGCGGATATGTGTGCCATCCCGGGGATATTTTCGGTACCGCCAAATGCGTTTATCGGCACTTTTCCTTTGGGCTATTTAATGCGTTTTGCTGCCGCCCGATAAGCCGCGCTGTTTTCGAGGTGCCCAAAGAGCCAGCATCATTTTTTCTCCCACGGCGCGAAACCGATGGGGCGTTTTTTCTTGGGGTCGGATGGTGTCATGAGTTCACGGATGGCTTCAAAAACCGCTCTGAACTTGATGTCGTATTTCTTTTCAGTTCTAGCCGACCACCATCATCACTTCACCAGCAGCCCAGCCAATTCCTGATAATCCGGGAACCGCCCATCAACGCTAATCAGTTGCGCTTGATGTTCAACAGCAGTGGCGATGATGATGCGATCAACCGGGTCTTTGTGATGTTCTGGTAGCGAGGCTGCGCGTTCGGCGATTGCCCTTGATATCGGAACAATCGCTACGCCATTTGCCTCGACCTGATCGAGCCAGTCGGAGAACTGCAACTGAAGAATAATCCGTCCGTGTTTCACAAGCCACGCCATTTCCCAGCAGGTCATTGCCGAGACGGCCAGCGATTCAGCCGTTTCGATGGCATCTATCTGCTGTTGTGCAAGCTTGGCTGGTGTGCGATTGACCCACCAGTAAAGGGCATGAGTGTCGAGGATGAGCATCAGGACAGTGCGTCCCAGTCGCTTTCCAGCGGGCCGCTGAGAATGTCGCCCTTTTCTTCGCCCATCCCTGCCAGCGATGGCGGTGGAGAGCGGCGTCCGGCTGGTCTGGCTGATTCCCACATTACGATGACGCGAGCGCGCTCGGCATGTGCAGGCAGTGCCGCATCCTGTATGACAAGGCGATGGTCGGCAATGGATGCAGTCATTTCAAGAGCCAACATGGGCGTACCTCCTTTGATACTGACTCACGATAGGCGAAGATTGTACAACATCCTCCTGGCATGGCGTGCTGACCGGAATACCAAAAGTTCGGAGTCGAAAGCTTTTGATTTCATGGCTTGAAGCGCTAGCCTTGATAGACAACCTGCCCGTCCACCAGCGTATAGCGCACCCGGCCCTGCACTTCGAGTCCGGTGAACGGCGTGTTCTTGCCCTGGCTCTTCAACGCGGCCGGCTCGACTTTCCAGTACGTTTCGGAATCGAACACGCACACATCGGCGGCCGCGCCGACGCTCAGATGCCCCGCATCCAGACCGAGTATCTGCGCGGGTTGCAGCGTGGTTTTGGCGAGCGCGCCGGACAAGGTGAGCTTTTCCTGCTGCGCCCATTTCAGCACCAGCGGCAGCAGCAGTTCCAGGCCGGTTGCGCCCGCTTCCGCTTCGGCGAACGGCAACTGCTTGGCATCCTCGTCGACCGGCGCGTGGTTGGAACAGATCGCGTTTATCGTGCCGTCCAGCAATCCGGCGCGCAGCGCGGCGCGGTCGCGCAGGCTGCGCAGCGGCGGCATCAGGTGGCAGTTCGGATCGAAGAAGCCGATGTCCATTTCCGACAGGTGCACATGGTTCATCGAGACATCGCAGGTCACCGGCAGCCCTTGCTGCTTCGCCGCGCGGATCAATTCCACGCCCGCCGCACTGGAGATGCGGCAGATATGCAGTTTCACGCCGGTTTCTTGCGCCAGCGCCAGCATGGTCGAGAGCGCGATGGTCTCGGCGCACACCGGGATAGCGGGCAGGCCGCAGCGCGTCGCCACTTCGCCGTCGTGCGCCACACCGTCTTTGGCGAGGAAACTGTCCTGCGGGCGCAGCCACACGGAAAAATTAAAAGTTGCGGCGTACTGCATCGCGCGCAGCAGTACGCGCGTATCGGTGAGCGGCGCATCGGCCTGGCTGAATGCCACGCACCCGGCGTCCGCCAGCTCGGCCATTTCGGTCAGCTCCTGCCCCTTGAGTGAAGAGGTCAGCGCGCCGACCGGATAAAGATGCGCCCGGCTCAGGTTTCTGGCGCGGTGCTTGAGCATTTCCACCAGGCCCGGCTCGTCCAGCGGCGGGTCGGTGTCCGGCGGACAGGCCAGGCTGGTGATGCCGCCCGCCACCGCCGCCTGCATTTCCGATTCCAGCGTCGCCCGGTATTCATAGCCCGGCTCGCGCAAGCGCGCCGCCAGATCGATCAGGCCGGGTGCGACCACCAAGCCGCTCGCGTCGATCACCCGGTCGGCGGCGAATCCCGCCGGGGCGTTGCCGACCGCCGCGATCCTGCCCGCCGCGATGAACACATCGCACACCGCATCGAGGTTGTTTTTCGGGTCGATCAACCGCCCGTTCTTGATATGGATGTTCATCCCTTTGCTCCCGCCAACATGCTCATCACCGCCATGCGCACCGCGATGCCGAACGTCACCTGCGACAGGATCACCGAGTGCGCGCCGTCGGCGACGCAGGAATCGATTTCGATGCCGCGGTTCATCGGCCCGGGATGCATCACGATCGCATCCGGTTTGGCGCGCGCCAGCTTCTCTTCGGTAAGGCCGTAGTTCTTGAAGTATTCCTGCGCGGAAGGCAGCGCCGCGCCCTGCATGCGCTCGTTCTGCAGGCGCAGCATCAGCACCACATCCACGTCGCGCAGGCCTTGCGCCATGTCGTGGTAGACCTGCACGCCGAGATTTGCCACCATCGTCGGCAGCAGCGTCTTGGGGGCGATGACGCGCACTTCCGGCACGCCGAGCGTGGTCAGCGCGTGGATCTGCGAGCGCGCCACGCGCGAATGCAGCACGTCGCCGACGATCGCGACGCGCAGGTTGTGGAATTCCTTCTTGTAGTGGCGGATCGTGAACATGTCCAGCAGCGCCTGCGTGGGGTGCGCATGGCGGCCGTCGCCGGCGTTGATGACATGCACATCCGGCGCGACATGCCTTGCGATGAAATGCGCCGCGCCGCTTTGCGCGTGGCGCACCACGAACATGTCGGCGTGCATCGCGCACAGGTTGCCCACGGTATCCAGCAGGGTCTCGCCCTTGCTGGTGGAAGAGGAGCCGATGTTGAGGTTGACCACATCCGCCGACAGCCGCTTGGCGGCGATCTCGAAGGTGGTGCGGGTGCGCGTGCTGTTTTCGAAGAACACGTTGAACACCGACTTGCCGTGCAGCAGCGGGACTTTCTTGATCTCGCGCCCGCCGGCATCGAGAAAGGTCGCGGCGCGGTCGAGGATGTCGCGCACGATTTTCACCGGCAAGCCCTCGGTGGTCAGCAAGTGCTGGAGTTCGCCGTTTTTGTTGAGTTGCGGGTTCTTCATTCTTAGAGCCTCAATTAGCCACGGATGAACACGGATTCACACGGATAAACACCGCTGGAAATTTCTGTGAAAAGCTTGTTTTTCCATCCGTGGATATCCGTGTTCATCCGTGGCTGAAATTCGTCTGCGAGATTCGTCCCATCCATTTCCGGATTCATATGATTATTCCCGCTGCGGGTTCATCAAAATACGCCTGCAAGATTTGCTGCGCGGCATATTGGTCGATCAGGATTTTTTGCTCCCTGCCACGGATGCCCTGTTCGTTCAAAGCTGCGCTTGCGGCGAGCGAAGTATAACGCTCATCGACCAATATCACCGGCAAATTAAACCGCCCCTTGAGGCGGTTGGCGAAGCGGCGGCACAACGCGGTCAGCTCGTGCGGCGTGCCGTCGTCGTTGCCCGGCAGCCCCACCACCAGCGCGCTTGGCTGCCATTCGGCGAGCAACGCCGCGATGCTGGCGAAGCGTGTGTCGGTTTTTTCGTCGCTGATCGTGGTCAACGGATTGGCACGGCGCAACAGCGTGTTGCCGACCGCGACGCCGATACGTTTGGTGCCAAAATCAAATGCGAGGAGCGTGCCCTGAGGAACAAATGCCTGTATAGACGCCCCCTCATGCATGTCCGGCATTTTCGACCAGCGAGGCATAGTCCACGCCGAGCAGCGCCATCGCCGCAGGCAGGCGTTCCTCCGGCGGCAGGTCAAACAGGATGTGTTCGGAGGCCGGCACGGTCAGCCAGGTGTTTTCGGTCATCTCATGCTCCAGCTGCCCCTGGTCCCAACCCGCATAGCCCAGCGTGACAATCACATTGCGCGGCCCCTGCCCTTCGCCCATCGCTTCGAGAATATCCTTGGAGGTGGTCAGCGCCAGCTTGTCGTTGATGCGCAGCGTGGACTGCCAGTTTCCCGGCGTATCGTGCAGCACGAAGCCGCGCTCGGTCTGCACCGGCCCGCCGAAATACACCGGCATTTTTTCCAGTTTGGGCTGGTGCAAGGGGATGTTGATCTGGTCGAACATCTCGCCCAGCGTCAGGGTGATCGGGCGGTTCACCACGATGCCCAATGCGCCGTTTTCGTTGTGCTCGCAGATGTAAGTCAGCGTGCCGGCAAAAAAACCTTCCTGCATGGCGGGCATCGCAATCAGGAAATGATGGGTAAGATTGAAATCAGTCATGGCGGCATTGTAGCTGTCTGCGCGGGGCCGCACAATTGGAGTCCTGTCAGACAGCAATTGCACCACGAAGAGCACGAAGGCCACGAAGAAGAACAGCGCGTTCCCAAAAATGGCCCGGCTGCTTTGCATGAAAGCGCCCAACACCATCCAGCTTCACGAAAAATCTTCATGATCTATGTGTTCTTCGTGGTGAGATGCTTCTCATGGGTTTAGCCGCAGCCCGATGCTATCAGCTAGAATGCGCCGTATTACTTAATTCGCAGAACATTATGGTTCCCCATCTCACTACCGCCCTGACCGGCCCGCTGCTCGACCTGGAGCGGCGCTTCCTGAATGCCATGCCGACCATCGAGCACTGGTTCCGCGCGCAATGGCTGGAGCACACCGTGCCGTTCTACGCCTCGGTAGATTTGCGCAACAGCGGCTTCAAGCTGGCGCCGGTCGATACCAACCTGTTCCCGGGCGGCTTCAACAACCTCAATCCGGATTTCCTGCCGCTATGCGTACAGGCAATGCAGGGCGCGGTCGAAAAAATCTGCCCCAAGGCGCGCGGGGTGTTGCTGATCCCGGAGAACCACACGCGCAACATGTTCTATCTGCAAAACGTCGCGCAGCTGGTCACCATCATCAGGCAGGCCGGGATGCGCGTGCGCGTCGGCAGCCTGCTGCCGGAGATCACCGCAGCCACGACCATCACGTTACCCGACGGCAACACGCTGACGCTGGAGCCGCTGGCGCGGCACGGCAGGCGGCTGGTGCTGGAAGACCAGGGTTCGGTGACGGGCTACGACCCGTGCGTGGTGCTGCTCAACAACGACCTGTCGGGCGGTGTGCCGGACATCCTGAAAAATCTCGAACAGGAGGTTTATCCGCCGCTCTCGGCGGGCTGGCATATGCGGCGCAAGTCGCAGCATTTCGCCGCCTACGACCGCGTGGCGGACGAATTTGCACAACTGCTCGACATCGACCCGTGGCTGATCAACCCCTATTTTGCCGTCTGCAACCAGGTCAACTTCCATGAGCGCGTCGGCGAAGCATGCCTCGCCGCGCAAGTGGACGGCGTGCTGCAGAAGATGCGCGCGAAATACGCCGAGTATGGCGTGAAGCATGACCCCTTCGTCATCGTCAAAGCCGATGCGGGCACCTACGGCATGGGTGTCATGACGGTGAAGGATGCCAGCGAGATCACCGGCCTGAACCGCAAGCAGCGCAACAAGATGGCGGTGGTCAAGGAAGGCATGGAAGTCTCGGATGTGCTGGTGCAGGAAGGGGTGTATACCTTCGAGCATATCAACGATGCGGTGGCCGAGCCGGTGGTCTACATGGTCGATCATTACGTGGTCGGCGGTTTTTATCGCGTGCATACCGAGCGCGGCGTGGACGAAAATCTGAATGCGCCCGGCATGCATTTCGAACCGCTGGCATTCGAGAGCTGCTGCACGCTGCCTAATCCGGATTGCGCGCCGGACGACACACCCAACCGCTTCTACGCTTACGGCGTGGTGGCGCGGCTGGCGCTGCTCGCAGCGTCGCTGGAAATCGAGGCCGCCGAGAATCCCTAGATGGCGGGACTGATCCGTATCCTGGCAATGGTTGCCGTCCTGTCGCTTGCCGCTTGCGGCAAGGAGCCGCTGTATCAGGAGCAGGGCTACGTGTTCGGTACGCTGGTGGACGTCACCGTGTACGGCGAGAGCGAACCGCGCGCCCGGCAGGCGGTGAACGAGGTGCTGCAGGAATTCCAGCGCCTGCATAACCTGCTGCATGCGTGGCAGCCGAGCGAGCTGAGCGAATTGAATGCGGCGTTTGCCAGGGGCGAGAGCAAGACCGTTTCCCCGGAACTCGCCGCGATGCTGCGGGATGCCGCGCAGCTCTCGCATCAGTCGCAAGGCCTGTTCAATCCGGCCATCGGCGGGCTGGTGCAACTGTGGGGATTCCACGCCGACGAGTTCAAGGCGGCGCTGCCGGACGAGAAGCAGATAGCGGCGCTGGTCGCGGCCAACCCGCAGATGAGCGATATCTCTTTTCTCCCCTCGCCCCACAGGGGAGAGGGGGCGGGGGAGAGGGGGGAGTTGGTACGCAGCAACAACAAGGCCGTGTGGCTCGATCTGGGCGGCTATGCCAAGGGCTATGCGCTGGATCGCGCCGCCGAAATATTGCGCAAGCAGGGCATCCGCAATGCGCTGGTCAACATCGGCGGCAACGTCCTCGCGCTCGGCCAGCATGGCAAGCGCCCGTGGCGCGTCGGCATCCAGCATCCGCGCAAGCCCGGCGCACTGGCGACGCTGGAGTTGCGCGACGGCGAGGCCATCGGCACATCGGGCGACTACCAGCGTTATTTCATGTTGGGCGGCACGCGCTACTGCCACCTGATCGATCCGCGCAGCGGCCATCCCGCGCAGGGCGTGCAGGCGGCGATGGTTATGACGCGCGGCGCGCGCGCCGGATTATTGTCCGACGCGACTTCCAAGCCGCTGTTCATCGCCGGAACCGGCGGCTGGCGCGCCGCCGCGCTGCAAATGAATCTGCCCGAGGCGATGCTGGTGGATGCACAAGGCAACATCCATCTCACAGACGGCTTGCAGAAACGGCTAGAATTCACCGACAAGGGCATACATCCGCAGGTGGAATAATTAACCCGGGTTCGGCAGCCAGGAGATTGCAGGAGCGCAATTTATTGCGCGATTAACCCAATATCGCCCGATACCCACAGGGTACAAGAACCTCTTCGAGGTAAATCGGGCTCCTGCACAAAACTCGACAGGCATGGTTTCATCATTGGGTGTGGCGATTCGTCATGGCTGTTAATTTAAGGGAGTGATTTAATTGGTCGGAATCTTGCTGGTAACCCACAACGGGCTGGGCGACAGTTTTGTCGATTGTGTCAGGCATGTGCTGGGCGAAGTGCCGCGCAATCTCAAGGTGTTGACGGTGCAGGCCGGCGACGACCCGCAACTGAAACTGGTTGAAGGGCAGGCGCTGATCAAACAACTTGATACCGGCGGCGGAGTGCTGATTCTGGCGGATATATTCGGCGCCACGCCGAGCAATATCGCGCGGCAACTGTGCCATGCCGAGAACGTGATGGGAGTGGCGGGCGTGAATCTGCCGATGCTGCTGCGCGTGACATGCAGCCCCAACAAAACCATGCCAGAGCTCGCGGAAATCGCCGTCGAGGGCGGCCGCGAATGCATCGTTCACATAAATCAGGACAATTAGGATGCTGCAACAGGACGCCTTGATCATCAACAAACTCGGCCTGCACGCGCGCGCCTCGGCCAAGCTCACGCAACTGGCCTCCGGCTTCAAATGCGAGGTGGTGCTGTCGCGCAACCAGCGCCGCGTGAACGCGAAGAGCATCATGGGCGTGATGATGCTGGCCGCCGCCAAGGGCACGGCCATCGTCATCGAGACCGACGGCGCGGACGAGGCCGAGGCGATGCAGGCCATCCTGAACCTTATCAACGATAAATTTGGGGAAGGCGAATGAGCTTCACCCTGCACGGCATCGCCGTCTCCAGCGGCATCGCCATCGGCTATGCGCATCTGGTTTCGCATACCTCGCTGGAGGTGGCGCATTACGTGCTGCCCAAGCGCTTTGTCGACGAAGAGATCGGGCGCTTCGACGCCGCGCTGCGGGCCACGCGCCAGGAATTCTCCAGCCTGCGCAGCAATCGCCCGACCCATGCCGCCGCCGAGTTTGACGCCTTCCTCGAATTGCACCAGATGATTCTGGAAGACCCGCTGCTGAGCACCGCGCCGCGCGAGATGATCGCCAACGAGCATTGCAACGCCGAATGGGCGCTCAAGGTGCAGACGGAAACCCTGGTTGCGCAATTCGACGAGTTTGAGGACGCCTACCTGCGCGAGCGGCAGACCGACGTGAAGCAGGTCGCCGAGCGGATGCTCAAGCGGCTTGCCGGCCATCCGGGGCACCAGCCGCCGCCGGCGCGCCACGATGTCGAGACGATCCTGGTCGCGCACGACCTGAGCCCCGCCGACCTGATCCAGTTCAAGCCGCAGCAATATGCCGCCTTCGTCACCGATTCGGGCAGCGCGACTTCGCACACCGCAATCGTTGCGCGCGGCCTGAACACGCCGTGCGTGGTGGGGCTGCACAATGCCCGCGAACTGGTTCGCGAAGATGACCTGCTGATCCTCGACGGCGAGCAGGGCGTGCTGATCGTCAATCCGGACAAGTCGATCCTTGCCGAATACAAGCTGCGCCAGAGCGCATGGGAACTGGAGCGCAAGAAGCTCAAACGGCTGCGCAGCGCGCGCGCCAACACCCTGGACGGCAGCGTCGTCGAATTGCACGCCAACATCGAGAAGCCGGAAGACATCACCGAAGTGAAAGAAAACGGCGCGACCGGCATCGGCCTGTTCCGCAGCGAATTCCTGTTCCTCAACCGCGATGAATTGCCGGGCGAAGAAGAGCAATTCGAAGCGTACCGCGCCGCCGCCGCAGGCATGGACGGGCAGCCCGTCACGCTCCGCACCTTCGACCTCGGCGCGGACAAGCAGCTCAAGGGGGCGGAGCGCGTCGCCAGCAACCCGGCGCTGGGGCTGCGCGCGATCCGCCTATGTCTGGCCGAGCCGATGCTGTTCCGCACCCAGTTGCGCGCGCTGCTGCGCGCCACGCAATACGGCAACATCAAGATTTTGATCCCGATGCTGTCCGGCGTGTCCGAACTGAACCAGGCCCTGCTGTTTATCGAGGCAACCAAGTACAGCCTGGACATCGACGGCATCCCGTTCAACCGCGAGGTCAAGATCGGCGGCATGATCGAGATTCCCGCCGCCGCGCTGGCGCTGAATGCCTTCACCAAAAAACTCGATTTCCTGTCCATCGGCACCAATGACCTGATCCAGTATTTGCTGGCCATCGACCGCACCGACGAGGAAGTCGCGCATCTGTACGACCCGTTACACCCCGCCGTGCTGAACCTGCTCGCGCATGTCATCGGCACCGCCAACAAACAGGGCGTGCCAGTTTCGGTGTGCGGCGAAATGGCCGGTGAACTGGCTTACACGCGGCTGCTACTGGGCATGGGGCTGCGCCAGTTCTCGATGTTCTCGGCGCAGGTGCCGAACATCAAACAGCGCGTGCTCACCACCAGCCTGCCGGAAATCGCCGCGCTGACGCAAAAGATTTTGCGCGCCGACGATCCGCTCAGGATTCGCGAGTTGCTGGACCGGCTCAACGCGTAGGGTGGGCTGCGCCCACCATGTCGGGCGCAGCCCGACCTACGGATTGTTTTACCTTTGAGAGCGAAGGAAGCCGATTGACAGCACCGCGCAAAAACCGGAAACTGCGCATCAGTGCCGATTTGACATCAGCTTGCGGGGCACTTTAAACATACCAGCTAAAGCGAGGCAACCCGCTCCGCGCAAGCTGAACGGGTTTTTTTGTTTCCGGGGTACTCATTGAACGCATCAAATAGAATCGGCATCGTCAGCGCGAAACGCGCGCAATTCGACACCCCGCTGGTTTTCCACAGCGGCG
>JAUYGW010000098.1 GCA_030690245.1 Gallionella sp.
TGCGCTGGCGCACAAGCTCAAGTCCTCGGCCCGCTCGGTGGGCGCGCTGGCGCTGGGCGAGTTGTGCGCCGGGATGGAGCAGGCGGGCAAGGCTGGCGATACAGAAACCCTGGCGGCGCTGTTGCCCAAGTTCGAGCAGGAGCTGCTGAGCGTTGAAGGTTTTATCGCGGGGTATTGAAATCGGCAGGCATAGCCCGGCTTGCGTTTGCTTCCGGCTCATCCCGCTTTAACGTGAAACTCGCGCAGCGATTCGTTTGCCTTGCTGCGCACCCCTCGCTTCGCTCTCCCCGCTTGCGGGATAACCAGCGACTTGGCTGCGGTCTTTGGCAGCTTAGTCGAATGGCTAGTTGTTTCATCCAGAGGATTGAGGTGAGGGAAACGGGCATGGCGAGTTTCATTATCAGGGGTGGCCGCTTGCCATGCCCGTTAGGGGCAGGGTAACAACGGCGGCAACGGATTGATGATATATTTCGCGCATGTACGAACGAATCACGGGAGGCTATGGTTATGACTAATAATTCCACAACCAAAATTCTGGTGCTCGACGACGATCCCTTCACGCTCAAGCTGCTCGCGCGCATGCTGGAGAATTCCGGATACGCCGCAGTTTCCACCTGCGACAACGGACTTGCAGCGCTGGCGTTGGTCGACAGGCCGGGTGCATGCCCGGATCTGATCCTGCTGGATCTGAACATGCCGGAAATGGACGGGCTGGAGTTCGTGCGCCACCTGGTCGAGCACCGCTACACCGGCAGCCTCATCCTGTTCAGCGGTGAAGATGAGCAGATGCTGCTGGCCGCCGAGAAGCTGGTGCGGGCGCATAAAATACCGGTGCTGGGCCACTTGAGCAAGCCGGTCAAGCCGGAAGGTCTGGCGGCGTTGATCGAGCAGTGGGTCCCGCCGAATCAAGGCCACGCCCCTGCGGCAAATTTGATTCGCAGCGCGGAAGATTTGCGTGCTGGCATCGCCAATGGCGAACTGGTCAATTATTACCAGCCCAAGGTATCGCTCGCCACCGGCCGGGTGGTGGGTGTGGAAACCCTGGTGCGCTGGAACCATCCCCGGGATGGCATGGTTTTGCCCGCCAAGTTCATCGGCGTGGCGGAGTCGCACGGCCTGAGCAAAGACCTGACACGCATGGTGCTGACCGGCGCGCTGGCTCAATTGAAGGTCTGGCAGCAAGAGGGACTGTCGTTGCAGTTGTCCGTTAACGTGTCGAGAGACAGCCTGGCATCGCTGGATTTTGCGGGTTTCGTTGCCGGGCTCGTGACCGAAGCAGGCGTGCCGCCGCAGGAGGTCGTGCTGGAAGTGTCGGAAAGCTGGATACCGATGAACGAACTGCGCGCGCCACTTGAGACAATAACCCGGCTGCGCCTGAAGCGCTTTCGGCTCTCAATCGACGAGTTCGGCACCGGGTATTTTTCGTTGGCGCAGTTGCGCGACCTTCCTTTCGATGAGGTCAAGATCGACCGAAGCTTCGTGCACCACGCCTCAACCGATAAAAAGGTGAGGGCGAAGTATGATGCCTGTCTGAGTATGGCGAAGCAATTGGGCATGGAAGTCGTGGCTGTGGGGGTGGAAGAGATAGGCGACTGGGATATGCTGCGCAGCACGGGGTGCGATCTCGCCCAGGGTTATTTCATCGCCAGGCCGATGCCCGCCGCCGACCTGCCCGGCTGGATACAGTCATGGAAAGTGCGGATGCGGAATGAATTTGCGGCTATTCAGTAAGCCTGAAGGCCTGCGCGATGATTGGGCTATTGTGAAAAAACCGACATTTTTATGGTTAGCGCTGTCTGCTGCGATGTGCGTGATGCTGGGCGCCAATGTTTCCGTTGCCGCTGATCAAGCGCAGACCCGGCAGAAAACGCAGGACAAGGCGCAGAAACCGGAGCTGATTTACGGCAGCCAGTTGATGACGCGCGAGGAGCGCACCGAGTACCGGGCCAAGATGCGCAGCCTGAAAACCAAGGAGGAGCGCGAAGCCTTGCGGATGGAACACCATCAGAACATGCAGGAACGCGCCAAGGCTCAGGGCAAGACGCTTCCCGATATGCCTATGGCAAAGGGTGGCGGAGCATGCAGCGGAGCAGCCTGCGGCGGAGCGGCTGGCTGCGCTGGAATGCATGGCGGGATGAAACATGGCGCTGGGGGTGGAGCGGCCTGTGGAGCCGACGGATGTTGCGGCGGAATGCATGACGGAACGGGAACTGAGGGCGGAACTGCCTGTGGCGCGGGAGGTTGCTGCGGTGGAATGCAGGGTGGAATGCAACATGGCGCGGCCCCGGAGGGCGGAGCGGCAGCACAGGCCAGTACGGAACCGCAGAGCGGGGCTGCGGCAGGTGATCACAGCCACCACTGATTCCCGTTCCAGATAGTCAAACCAGAGGGGGCATCAATGCCCCCTCTTTTTTGGATGCAATCAACCGCGCCGCCGCCGCGTACAACACCAGGAGCTGCGGCCGGCCCGTCGTAGGTGTCGATCTGTTGCTTCCGCGCCGTTCTTGCATGCTGGAGGCAAGTGCAGGTAGTGGTGCAGGGGGGTTTGTTATAAAATTGCGGCCATTCAAGAATTTTTATAATGTCCCAGGAGAAATCACCATGTCGCGCAAGCACCCCGTCATTGCTGTTACCGGATCTTCCGGCGCAGGCACTTCCACCGTCAAACGCGCTTTCGAAAACATTTTCCGCCGCGAGAAGATTGCTGCCGCCATCATCGAAGGCGATAGCCTGCACAGCCTGGACCGCATGGCGTTCCGCGCCGCGGTGGCCGAAGCCGCGAAGGCGGGCGACTTTTCTTTCAGCCACTTCGGACCGGAAGCCAACCACTTCGACAAGATTGAAGAAACGTTCAAGGTCTATGGCGAAACCGGCACATCCCGCCGCCGTTACTACGTGCACAGCGAAGATGAGGCAGTCTTGCACAACAAACACTTCGGCCTGACCGACCTGAAGCCGGGCATATTCACCCCATGGGAAGACATCGAGGCGAATTCGGATCTGCTGTTTTACGAAGGCCTGCACGGCCTGGCAACGGATGGCGACATCGATGCGGGAAAATACGTGGATCTGGGCATCGGCGTGGTGCCGGTGGTCAACCTGGAGTGGATCCAGAAGATCCATCGCGACAAGGAAGAGCGCGGTTATTCGGCCGAGGCGACCGTGGACACCATCCTGCGCCGCATGCCGGACTACGTCAAATACGTCACCCCGCAATTTTCACGCACCCACATCAACTTTCAGCGCGTCGCGACGGTGGACACCTCCAACCCGTTCGTCTCGCGCGACATCCCCACGCTGGACGAAAGCTTCGTGGTGATTCGCTTCAATAAACATATCCTTCAGTCCAGCTTTATTGATCTTCGTTACTACCTCAGCATGATCCACGACTCCTTCATGTCGCGCCCCAATACCCTGGTGGTGCCAGGCGGCAAGATGAGTTTTGCGATGGAGCTCATCCTGACTCCGATCCTGCATGAGATGATCGAGAAGAAGAAGCTGTAAATCCTGGCGGCCGCAACGACGGGGAATCGGGCCAACCGGTTCCC
Source organism: Gallionella sp. (assembly GCA_030690245.1). GTDB lineage: Bacteria > Pseudomonadota > Gammaproteobacteria > Burkholderiales > Gallionellaceae > Gallionella. Next base: position 3,549 of record JAUYGW010000098.1, read on the forward strand.
CGTTTTCGTTTGTTGATGCGACAAGGCGGCACAGCGCTATCCTGTGGGATAATTGCGCCATGAATTCCTCCCTGCTTTCCGGCCTCAATCCCGAACAACGTGCCGCCGTCGAACTTCCCGCCCAATCCGCGCTGATCCTCGCCGGGGCGGGCAGCGGCAAGACACGCGTGCTGACCACGCGCATCGCGTATCTGATCAGCACCGGCGCGGTCAGCCCGCACGGCATCCTCGCGGTGACGTTCACCAACAAGGCGGCGAAGGAGATGGTCACGCGCCTGTCGGCGATGCTGCCGATCAACATGCGCGGCATGTGGATCGGCACGTTCCACGGGTTGTGCAACCGCATGCTGCGCGCGCATCACCGCGAGGCGAACCTGCCGCAGACCTTCCAGATACTCGACAGCGGTGACCAGTTGTCGGCGATCAAGCGCCTGATGAAGGCGATGAACGTCGACGATGAAAAATTCCCGCCGCGCGAGGTGCAGAGCTTCATCAGCTCCAGCAAGGAGCAGGGGCTGCGCGCGAGCGAGGTGGAAGCCTACGACCCGTACACGCGGCGCAAGGTGGAGATATTCGCCGAATACGATACGCAGTGCCAGCGCGAAGGGGTGGTGGATTTTTCCGAGCTGCTGTTGCGCTGCTACGAACTGTTGTCGCGCAATGCGGCGTTGCGCGAGCACTATCAGGAACGCTTCAAACACATCCTGGTAGATGAGTTTCAGGACACCAACAAGCTGCAATACCAATGGCTGAAATTGCTGGCGGGCATCCCTCTCTCTAACTCTCTCCCGCAAGCGGGAGAAAGGACAAACGTATCGCTGCGCGATCATTCTTCGACTTCTGCGCTGTTCGCGGTGGGCGATGATGACCAGTCGATCTATGCGTTTCGCGGCGCGAACGTCGGCAACATGCAGGCGCTGACGCGCGATTTTCACGTCGAAAACGTTATCAAGCTGGAGCAGAACTACCGCTCGCACGGCAACATCCTCGAAGCGGCCAACGTGCTGATCAGCAACAACCGCAACCGCCTCGGCAAGAACCTGTGGACTTCGGAGAACGGCGGCGAGCAGTTGCGCGTGTACGAGGCGGCGACCGACGTGGACGAGGCGGCGTTCATCGTCGACGAAATCAAACAGCTGAAATCCGAGGGGATCAATCTCAGGGAAATCGCGCTGCTGTACCGCTCCAACGCGCAGTCGCGCGTGCTCGAACACGCGCTGGTTTCCGCCGGGTTGTCGTACCGCGTGTACGGCGGGCTGCGCTTCTTCGAGCGCCAGGAGATCAAGCATGCGCTGGCCTACCTGCGCCTGATGGAAAACACCGACGACGACAACGCGCTGCTACGCATCATCAATTTCCCGACACGCGGCATCGGCGCGCGCAGCATCGAGCAGTTGCAGGAAGCGGCGAAGATGAATTCGACCACGCTATGGGATGCAGCGGCGCGCGCGGGCGGCAAGGTCTCGGCATTCGTCGCGCTGATCGAATCGCTGCGCAGCGCGACGCGCGAACTCCCGCTCCCAGAAATCATGGATCATGTGCTGCACCATAGCGGGCTGGTCGCGCACTACCAGAACGAAACCGGAGTGAAGAAACGCGAGGCCGAGGAGCGGCTGGAAAACCTCAATGAGCTGGTCAATGCGGCGACGCTGTTCGTGCATGAGAACGAGGACGACAGTTTGACCTCGTTCCTGACCCACGCTTCGCTGGAAGCGGGCGAGCATCAGGCGGGCGACCAGGACGACGCGCTGCACCTGATGACGGTGCATTCCGCCAAAGGGCTGGAGTTTCACACCGTGTTCATCACCGGGCTGGAAGAGGGCTTGTTTCCGCACCAGAACAGCCAGCGCGAAGACGGCGGGCTGGATGAAGAGCGCCGCCTGATGTATGTTGCGATCACCCGCGCGCGGCGCAGGCTGTACCTGAGTTTCGCACAGAGCCGCATGTTGCATGGCCAGGTGAGTTACGGCATGGCGTCGAGTTTTTTGCGCGAATTGCCGGAGGGATTGCTGCATTGGATTACCCCGAGGGTGACACAACGCAATTCGTTTGCATCTTTTGGTTATTCAGCACCATTCACTCCCAGCTCCCCCCCTGTCAGCGTGGAAGGGGTGCAGAACAGCGCCCCGGTGCAACGTGCATCGAGCGGTTCTGTCTGGCGCATCGGCCAGCGCGTGTTCCACCAGAAGTTCGGCGAGGGGGTCATTACTGGCGTCGAGGGCAGCGGCGCGGATGCGCGCGTGCAGGTCAATTTCAAGCGTGCGGGCAGCAAATGGCTGGCGCTGGAATATGCGAAGCTGACGGCGGTGTAGGGGCGGATTCATCCGCCCACGGGCGAATAAATTCGCCCCTACAAAAAATTAAAACATGCCCTTGTCCGGCGTGAAAACATCGTTTTCGGCGGAAGGCTGTTCGCCTTCTTTCGCGGCGGGGAAGATGTCGCAGTAGCAGGCATACAGCGAAGTGAACACGAGCGGCATCAGCACCAGCCAGCCGAGCATCATCGGGATGCTCGCGAGGATCGCCAGAAACATGAACGTTACGCCATACACCGACATTGCGCCGATATTGCCGATGAAGGCGCGCAGGCTGAGTTTCATCGCTTCCAGCGGGGTGGCGTTGTTGAAATAAACCAGCATCGGCGCGAATTGCATGGACATCATCAGCACGCTGAACAGCGTGATGCCGAGCAGGATGGCAATGCCCGCCCCCGACATAGCCTGCCGGATGATCTCGGGATCTTCCACCGGCTGGCCGCTCATCAAAATACTGACCAGCGCGGCGCCCCCGACCATCATCATCACGCCGAAAATCAGGAATTGCCCGACGAGCGCGATGCCGCCCAGCGTGACCAGTTGCGCGGTGTGTTGCCGGAAGCCGCTGAACAGGTGCGCCAGTTCCAGTTCTTCGCCGTGCTCCAGCGCGCGGCAGCCGACCATCAGGCCGACCAGCACCGC
>JAUYGW010000104.1 GCA_030690245.1 Gallionella sp.
GCTTCGGTCAGATGCCCGCCTTCCTCGTAGCCGACATAGCCGGGAGGCGCGCCGATCAGGCGCGCGACCGAGTGCTTCTCCATGAATTCCGACATGTCGACGCGGATCATGTGTTCTTCGGAGTCGAACAGGAATTCAGCAAGCGCCTTGCACAGCTCGGTCTTGCCCACGCCGGTCGGGCCGAGGACCAGGAACGAGCCATACGGGCGGTTCGGGTCGGACAGGCCGGAGCGCGAACGGCGGATTGCATCACTTACCAGACGCACCGCCTCATCCTGACCCACCACGCGCTCATGTATTTTTTCTTCCATTTTGAGCAGCTTGTCGCGCTCGCCCTGCATCATCTTGGACACCGGAATGCCGGTTGCACGGCTCACTACCTCGGCGATTTCTTCCGCACCGACCTGGGTGCGCAGCAGGCGGTTTTTGGGCTTGTTCTCCTCCGCATGCACCGCGTCTTTCAGTTTCGCTTCGAGCTGCGGCAGCTTGCCGTATTGCAGTTCCGCCACCTGTTCCAGCTTGCCTTCGCGTTGCAGGCGCACAATCTCGGCGCGCACCTGTTCCATTTCTTCCTTGAGGTGCGCCGTGCCTTGCGCCGCGCCCTTCTCCGCCTTCCAGATTTCTTCCAGGTCGGCGTACTCGCGTTGCAGTTTTTTGATCTCCCCCTCAATCAATGCAAGACGTTTTTGCGAGGCCTCGTCCTTCTCCTTCTTCACCGCTTCGCGCTCGATCTTGAGCTGGATCAGGCGGCGATCCAGCTTGTCCATCACCTCGGGCTTGGAATCGATCTCCATCTTCACGCGCGCGGCGGCCTCGTCGATCAGGTCGATCGCCTTGTCCGGCAGGAAGCGGTCGGTGATGTAGCGGTTGGAAAGCTCCGCCGCGGCGACGATGGCCGGGTCGGTGATGTCTACGCCGTGATGCAACTCGTATCTCTCCTGCAAACCGCGCAGGATGGCGATCGTGGATTCCACCGAAGGCTCTTCCACCAGCACCCTCTGGAAGCGGCGTTCCAGCGCGGCATCCTTCTCGATGTACTTGCGGTATTCGTCCAGCGTGGTCGCGCCGACGCAGTGCAGCTCGCCGCGCGCCAGCGCCGGCTTGAGCATGTTGCCCGCGTCCATCGCGCCTTCCGCCTTGCCCGCGCCGACCATGGTGTGCAGTTCGTCGATGAACACGATCGTTTGGCCTTCGTCCTGTGCCAGCTCCTTGAGCACGTTCTTCAGGCGTTCCTCGAATTCGCCGCGATACTTCGCACCGGC
>JAUYGW010000121.1 GCA_030690245.1 Gallionella sp.
ACAATTGGATGCTTTCCTTCGCGGCATACGAATTGGGATAGGGACCGAAGTATTGATGCTGGCGATTGGGTGTGCCGCGATAATAGGTCAGGCGCGGAAATTCCTCCCCGGTCAGCACGATATACGGATAAGACTTGTCATCGCGAAACAGAATGTTGTAGCGCGGCTTGAGCGATTTGATCAGGTTGTTTTCCAGCAGCAGCGCCTCGGCTTCCGAGCGCGTCACGGTGGTTTCGATGCGCGCGATATGCGACACCATCAGGCGGATGCGCGGCGAGACATTGGTTTTCTGGAAGTAGGATGCGACGCGCTTCTTCAGTTGCCTGGCCTTGCCGACATACAGCACCTCGCCCTTGCCGTCGAAGAAACGATACACGCCCGGCAGCAACGGCAGGCTGTCGAGTATCGGTTTTGGGTCGAATTTGTAGGAGCGGGCCATGCCCGCGACCGTCTCAATCGCGGGCATGGCCCGCTCCTACAATGTGTTTTGCAATGTCGTTGATCACCGCCTTGAACATCGCCACAGTCAAGCGCTTGGTTTGCGTGTTGTAGCGGCTGCAATGGTAACTGTCATAGAGCGTCAACCCGCCCGGCAACTCATGCCGCGCGCCATGCCCGAACGCGAAGCTGCTCTTGCGCAGGTTCAACGCCATCAGCACCGCCTGGTGCGCGATCGTGCCGAGTGCCAAGATCACCGAGCCCTGCGGCAGCATCGCGAACTCTTCTGCCAGATAGTCATTGCAGGCGCGGATCTCGCCCGGTTCCGGCTTGTTCTGCGGCGGCAGGCAGCGCACCGCATTGGTGATGCGGCAGCCGATCAAGTGCAAGCCCGGATTGGCGTTCCCCGCAGCATCCAGCGGCTCCGCGCTGCTGGCAAAGCCGTATTCGTGCAACGTGCCGTACAACAGATTGCCGGCAAAATCGCCGCTGAACGGTCGCCCGGTGCGGTTTGCGCCGTGCATGCCGGGAGCCAGACCGACGATCAAAAAGCGGCTGCCCGCACCGCCGAACGAGCTTACCGGCAAGGCGTGGTAGTCAGGATGTTCGTCGCGTACTTGGTCTAGAAACCCGGCCAGGCGCGAACAGCGGCGGCAGTCTTCATTGAATGCAAGCATATGTTTCACGCGGCGGCCTTCTCTTCAAACTCCAGCACGAAACCGCCCTCGCCATTCCGCCCCAAGATCCTGGACAGATACGGCATCACCTCCTGAAGTGCGCCGTGCAAAGTCCACGGCGGATTGACGATGAACATGCCGCTGCCGTGCATGCCGAAACCGTCTTCGCTCGGAGTCTGCACGCTGAGCGCGACATGCAGCCAGCTCTTCACCGGCAGTTGCTTGAGTTGCTCCGGCAACTGCCGCGCCTCGGCGCGCTGCAACTGCGGATACCACACCGCATAAATCCCGTTGGCGAAGCGTTGCAACCCTTCGCGCAACGCCGCCGTCACGTGCCGGTAATCCTGCTTGTCCTCATATGGCGGATCGATCAGCACCAGCGCGCGGCGCGGCGGGGGCGGCAGCAAGGCCTTCAGCGCGCCGAAACCGTCGGCGGCCTGGATCAGCACCTGCGCGCCCTGCCCGGCAAAATTTTCGCGCAAGATATCGCTGTCGCTGGGATGCAGCTCGAACAGCCGCAGCCGATCCTGCTCGCGCAACAGCTCCAGCGCGACCAGCGGCGAGCCGGGATAGAGCCTCAACTGACCGTCCGGGTTGAGGCGCTTCACCAGTGCTACATATTCCGCCAGCGGCACGGGCAGATCGTCGCGCTGCCAGAGCCGCGCGATGCCGCTTTCATATTCCGCGTTCTGCGTGGCATAGCCGCTATCCAAGGCATAGCAACCCGCCCCGGCATGGGTATCGATGTACCAGAACGGTTTGGCTTTCTGCGCCAGGTAGCGCAGCAACTGCACCTCGATAAAGTGCTTCAGCACATCGGCGTGGTTGCCTGCATGAAAGGCGTGGCGGTAACTCAGCATGGGTTCGGGAATCGTAAATTGTGCAAGGCGCGATTGTGCCACGCCCGCCCGGATAATGCGCCATCTGGCAAAGTATGGGGGAAGTCCGGTATATTGGCTGCCGGGCAATTTCCGGTGAGAGAATAATGGGCAAACTCTATAAGCAATTGACGGACGATCTGGCGGGCTTCATCCAGCGGCAGAAGCTATTCTTTGTCGGCACTGCCGCAGATGACGGCAGGGTCAACGTATCGCCGAAAGGCATGGACACCCTGCGCGTCGTCACCGAAGACCGGGTCGTCTGGCTCAATCTCACCGGAAGCAGCAACGAAACGGCACCCCACCTGCGCGAAAACGACCGCATCACCCTGATGTTCTGCGCGTTCGAAGGCGACCCGCTGATCCTGCGCCTGTATGGCCATGCCCGGATATTCCACCCGCGCGACGCGGAATGGGACAGCCTGCTCCCGCTTTTTCCGGCGATCCCCGGCGCCCGCCAGATCATCGACATGTCGGTCGACCTGGTGCAGACATCCTGCGGCTTTGGTGTGCCGTTTTTCGAGTTCAAGGCCGAAAGAGACCAGTTGGAAAAGTGGGCCGAGAAAAAAGGCCCCGAAGGTATCCGGCAATATTGGGAAGATAAGAACCAGATAAGCCTTGACGGCAAACCCACGGGAATCGTCGCGGAATAAGCGCCACAGCGCAACGCGGCTACGCGGCAGGCTGGCGGCGTGATCTTGAAAAACAATCCAAACCCGCCCCCTTTGACCCTATCTGCCGCATCCTGACCAGTAGAACTAGACCGAAGCAACTAGATATTTTGGCGTATATGTTTTCCAGGAGTGAATGGATAGTATTCGTGCCTCAAGATTGACTAATTAACCGAGGTAACTGGATATGAAAAAGGCGTATTTAGCTCTTACAGTGGCGGCTCTGGCGATGGCTGGCTGCTCTAAACCCAACAACTACACCCCTGCAGCAGGCGCTTCAGGTGCGGGTATTTTCAAGGCCGCATGCCTCGAGTGCCACAAGATAGAAGACGGCAAGATTTTCGAATTGGCTGCCGACAAGGCGAGCGCTGCGGCTATCGCCAAGAAAGTCACCGAAGGCGGCAAGATAATGTCTTCCTTTCCTAATATCAAAGGTGAAGAACTGAAAGGCCTGAGCCAGTATGTAATCGAGAACAGCAAGGTTAAATAATTTTTTACCTAGCCAGTTAATAAATACCTCGCCTTTGCTCTAGAGCGCGATGCAGCCTATTTGTAGAAGCGCCCTAACAGCAGAAAACAATTCGACCCGGACATCTATCATCCCAAGCCGAGCGAGCCGGAACCAAAAAATGGCGGTTTTCGTAGGTCGGATGAGCGCAGCGTTATCCGACACCTCCATGTCGGATAACGCTGCGCTCATCCGACCTACAACTGCGTTTTCCAGGATCATGTTTGCCTAATCATGTTTGGAGCACAACCCAGGGTGAATCAAGCCGCGCAGCAGGTTTTTCGAGGCGCCCTTCGGCGTGCTCAACAGACAAGGATAGCAAGGTGAAACCCGGAAGAAACGACCCCTGCCCTTGCGGCAGCGGGAAAAAATACAAGAAGTGCTGTTCCGATAATCCGGAAGCAGCCTCTGCATTCCAGCCCCAACGAACACCGAACCAGGGCGCTTCACAGGGGGCGCCCGGCCACCAGGAGATCGGCGCGCTGGTGGCGCTCTTCAACCAGCAGCGTTACATGGAAACCGAGCATCTGGCGCGGTCGATGGCGAAAAGCTTTCCGCGCTACGGGTTCGGCTGGAAGGTATTGGGCGCGGCGTCCAATCAATTGGGGCGTAGCGCGGACGCGCTGGCCGCGCTGCAGAAAGCGGCGGCGCTGTTGCCGGACGACGAAGAGGTGCACTACAACCTCGGCAGCACGCTGCATAATCTGGGACGGCTGGACGAGGCCGCCACCAGCTACCGCCGCGCGCTGGCGCTCAAGCCGAATTACGTCGAGGCGCACAACAACCTCGGCAACACCCTCAAGGACATGGGTCGGCTGGACGAGGCCGCAGCCAGCTACCGGCGCGCGCTGCAGACCAGGCCGGACTACGCCGAGGCGCATTGCAACCTCGGCAATACCCTCAACGAACTGGGCCAGCCGGTCGATGCCGAGGCCAGCCTGCGCCGGGCGCTGCAGATCAAGCCGGATTTCATCGAGGCGCTCAACAGCCTCGCGCTGCTGCTCAATGCGCAAGGCGACCCGGCAACGGCCTTAAACGTCATCTACCACTCCCTGCATTTCAGGGAAACGGCGGAAGCCAAAAACATCTTCGTCGCCTGCGCCAAACACCTGCACTTCACGCAAGACGACAGCGGCATCCGCACGGCCATGATTCGCGCCTTGACCGAACCCTGGGGGCGGCCCAGCGAACTGGCGCAGGCTGCCACCGGCCTCGTCAGGCTCAACGCGGACATCGGGGGATGCGTGGTGCGGGCGGTCAGCGCATGGCCCCGGCGGCTGACGGCGCAGGAGTTGTTCGGGTATTCCCCTCTCCCCAACCCTCTCCCGATGCCCTCTCCTCAATCCTCTCCCGCAAGCGGGCGAGGAGGCGAACGAGAAAGGCAATCTTCAATCCCTGCGGGCGAGGAGGCAAACGAATCGCTGCGCGAGCCTCATGATAATGGCCTTGTCGCGCTCGCCAATGATGCGCTGCTCATCGCCATGCTCGATGCGATGCCCGTCTGCGACATCGAAATGGAACGCTTCCTGACTCTGGCGCGGCATGCCCTGCTCGAAGCCGCCATGACGGCCTCAGGCGATGAGACGCCTTTGGGCTTCTACAGCGCCCTCGCGCGCCAATGCTTCATCAACGAATACGTGTTCTGTTACACCGGCGACGAAATCAAGAAAGCGCATGATTTGCGCGATGCGCTGGCTGCGGCGCTGCAAGCCGACGCCCCGGTGCCCGCCCTGTGGCCGGTCGCGGTCGCGGCCTACTTTCCGCTCTGCGCCCTCCCGCTCGCCGCGCGGCTACTGGAGCGGCAATGGCCTGAAGAAGTTGCCGCCATCCTGAAACAGCAGATACGCGAACCGGCGGAAGAACAGCAACTGCGCGCCACCCTTCCGCGGCTGACCGGCATCGAGGACGAGGTGTCGCTGCTGGTGCAGAATCAATACGAAGAAAACCCCTACCCGCGCTGGATCAAACCCGATCCCGCCGTGAAGGCAAAGAACATCGCCGCCGATCTGCTTCAGAAATTCCCGCTGGCATCATTCAAGCGCGGCCTCAAGAGCGGCAGCATCGACGTGCTGGTCGCCGGTTGCGGCACCGGCCAGCATTCCATCGGCACGGCGCAGCGCATCCAGGGCGCGCAGGTGCTGGCCATCGACCTGAGCCTGAGCAGCCTGAGCTACGCCAAACGCAAGACGCAGGAACTGGGCCTGACCTCAGTGGAATATGCGCAGGCCGACCTGCTCAAGCTCGGCTCGCTCGGACGCAGCTTCGATGTGATCGAATCGGTCGGCGTGCTGCACCACCTCGCCGACCCGTGGGCCGGATGGCAAGTGCTGCTGTCCCTGCTGCGCCCCGGCGGCTTCATGGAGCTCGGTTTTTACAGCGCGGCGGCGCGGCGCAATATCGTGCGGATATGGGACTTCATCGCCGAGCGCGGTTACGGTTCCTCGGCCGATGAGATTCGGCGCTTCCGCCAGGACTCGATGGAGTCGGGCAACAGCGCGGATTTCGGTGCAGCCCTGAATTCGGCGGATTTCTTCAGCACCAGCACCTGCCGCGACCTGCTCTTCCACGTTCAGGAACACCGCATGACACTGACCGGCATCGATGAGTTTCTCCGGAAAAACAACCTGGCCTTCCTCGGATTCGAAATCGACGCCGCTGTCCTGCATGCCTACCATCGGCGCTTTCCCGATGACCGCGCCGCCACCAGCCTCGCGCAGTGGCAGATCTTCGAGAACGAAAACCCGGACACCTTCAGCAGCATGTACCACTTCTGGGTTCAGAAAGTTGGATAAGCCTTATGGCATTTTCCATAGTATAGTTCGGCGAGTTTTTGAATAACAATCAGGGGATAAAATGCAAAGCCAGTTAATCAGAGTTACAACGAAATCCAACACACCGCTTTATATCAACATCTGCACCGATGAAGATCAAAAAATCTTCGTCCTGATGAACATCACCGCGTTTACTGTAGGCACCTTTTTTGAGAGCGCGGAAAAAGCATTGAAAGAATGCATCGAGGTTACAAATAAAGTCATCAATTACAAGAAAGATGGCGACAGGATTGAAGCGCTCTATTCTGATCCGGGCTGCGCATTCCTCACCAATGAAGAAATGGCGAACCTCCTGCTTCAACCTCCTCCTGGCCGCTGAATGATCTAGTCTTGTAAAGCACCAAAGGGGCATACCCAATAACAATTTGAGCCTGCCCCTTTTACCCAGCCTGGACATGCTGATCACGTTGGCGACGCGGGCGGGGAAGAAAGTAGAGCTCAAGCTGGCGGCGTAATTCTGAAAAACATTCCGAACCTAACACTTTTAACTGTGCCATTTATTGAATTGCTTTGAAAGCCATCTATGCGCAACGACAACAAACCGGATTACGAGTTTGACGCATATTTAAAACGCCAAGGCGGTCCAGACGTTTTGTGCGATATGAAAATTTTGTTGCCTCGTAATGCTAGCGAGGACATGTGCATTTCGTTATTTGCTCCGGGCATGCAAGACGTTGATTCGGTCTTTTCGCAAGATACGATGATGCTAAAAAGTGAGACCTATCAACAATCCCCCACCTTTGAGGTAGTCGCGACCGGGGTACATCTTAAGCAGGTTCACGCGCAATTAGATTCGCGCAAAGCATCGGGCACTTCGATTACCCTTCTTCACATCTCAGAATTAACTATCGACTCAAGGATTTCATCTTATTCCTCATCACCCGAATCCGAAAATGAAGAAACTATATCAAGCCTGCTATTTCTCCTCAGCGACTTAGAGTACGCGACACCGGAAGCATTCGTTAAGCCTGACTATCTTGGTAATCGCAAGATCGACATTACGAAAACATATGAAGTAAATTGCAGCAACAATGAAAAACACAATGGAAAGTTTCTGCTCGAAAATCACTATTCGCATTGGCAAAAGCATGGCCTAAACAAAGAAAGTATCTACTCCCAGCGGGTTATGGTGTGGCAAGGAAACGATTCAACCAAAGCTGATGACATCCCATCTCTACTCAAATTAGCCGACGATGTTGGCTTGCTACTGACCTTTGCAGCAAGACACCGAGTAATGATTCTGGGCTACCACTACATCACTCAACATCACAGCTTCAAGCAATTTCGTTCGCCTCTAGAGCGCAATCGAATCGAACGAAAGGAGACGGGAATTGATCAGCTTGTACCTCTCAATGAATTTGAGGAATTCATGCAAACTGCAATGAACTCATGGGGGAAGTTGAACACAGAAGGTAAAGATAGTGTCCGGCTCGCCATTGTTGCACTGCATCCATTAACCGAACCATCAACGCAACGCGATTATCTAGCGATGTTTGCAGCTTTAGAAGGACTGAGCCAACTGCACAAAGACAAAGTCACCTCAGAATTAGAAGGGGTATGGGCAGATATTCAATCTTCACTTAGCGAGTGTATTGATAAGCAGTCATCCATCAGTCTCGATACGCAAAACTTTCTCAAAGACAACTTACCCGTACTCAAACAAGGAAAAAAGCTTGAAACTCGGATGAAAGAATTTTTAAAATCATCGACTGTCTATCTCGATGATCTTTGGCCTATATTCGGAAATGCTAAACACCCAAGTCTTTATTGGGTAAGAAATGCGCTTGCTCATGGTCGGCATTTCAACGGCGGGCGTTTTGGAACTTTCCTAAGAGCAGAGGAACATTTGAGACTCACCCTAGAAAGAGTCGTTCTTTGTGTGCTTGGATTTGACCCCAATAGAACGACTGCGGGAATGCAGTCTTTATATAATCAAAAACGCAGGCTTACCAGTATGCAGTTGAAAGACCTACAGTCGCAGCTGCGACAGCAGTAATCAGTACCACGAACGGAAACGAAGTATTCAGGTCAAAGGTACCAGAGTCGAATTTTTTGAGTGCCAATAGCGGCTGAAAAAGAAATCGTCTCCGGTACGTATCGCCAAAAAGAAAAAGGACCCGCGAGGGTCCTTTTTCATTCTTCGCGATTGCAGGCTTACTTCCTGTCCCTCTTGCTTTCGTGCTTACCGTATGGGTTGTCAAGATACGATCCGTGCCCCTTATCGTCATCATGATCATGGTGTTTATCTTTATCATGATCATGGTGTTTATCTTTGTCATGCCCATGGTGTTTATCTTTGTCGTGCCCATGGTGATGACCATTATCCCCGTCGTGATCACCATCTTCACCATTGCCATTGCCGTTGCCATTGCCATTGCCATTGCCGCCGGTTGCGCCGCAGCTGGTGATGCTGGAGCCCGTCATTGTTACTGACTCGATACTCGCCAAGGCTCGGCCGGCCAAGGTTGAGCCGGCGAAGGTGATATTCGATCCGGCGAGCACATTGCCGACGAAGTCCGTATTGACGAATGTCGCGGCGGTGCCGAGTTGCCAGTACACGTTACACGCATCTCCGCCGTTAGCCATGACTACTTTGCTTCTCAATTCGGGTGTTGCGCCACCGATAGGCGTGAGGCTGGAGTCGCCTTTGAAGACCCAGACCCCGCTTCCGTCACCGCCCCCGCTGGCCGTCAAGTCGAGCGTCAACTGGCCCGTTAACGTTGCCACCCCGGTAATGCAGTAGACACCTGGCGAAAGAGTCTGCGTGCCGATATCACCGACAAGATTGTGCGTCGGGTCGCCGGACGGGCAAACATTACCGTCGGCCGGAAGATTACTCGCAAGCGTGTTGTACGCCGTCATGAAGTCAGCGTGAGCTGCGGAAGCGCCCAACACAACCGTGCCTGAAAGCGAGCACGGGAGCGCACCCGGAGTAAAGCCCGGAAATCCTGTCACCGAGCTGGGAGCGGCGAGCAAGGAACCCACATCGCCGGTGACGGTGATGGCCGGGAGCGCAGGGATCGGACTCGTACAGGTAACGCCCGCGCCGCCCAATGCCGCGAAGCTTGACGCTGTACCCAGTGATGGTGCGGTTGCAGCCCATGCCGCCATCGGGGCTGCGGCAAGCAACACGGCCAGTGCAATCCGGCTAGGGGAAAAATGTCTTTGATTCATAATGAGTCTCCTTAAAAAGGTTTTTGCCGAAATAAATCAGGAAAGAACCCCATACGGACATGAGTTTTGAGTGGGTTCACCGCCGACCCAAATGCTGGTGTTCTTTACTTCACGATGAAGGCAGATCCTCAATACCGTTTTTTTCAGGAAAATATGACATCAACCGATTCTGAGACCATCCATCGATAGTTTGTTTATAGACCTTGCGCCCGTGGCGTACCGTGTGCTGTCACACATAAGACGAACAACTAAACAACCACCGGCTAAAGCCGGTGGGTTTGAATTACGGACTGAAAGTCCGGATACGCGTCGCCTGAACGACGCGTCTTAATCAGGTTCCATTTTGAAATCATCGTTCAGTCTCGGCTCAAAGTGATGCTCCAAATA
>JAUYGW010000122.1 GCA_030690245.1 Gallionella sp.
CTGCGCTGCACCCGGCCGGAACTGATCCGCACCCTGCAACAGCACGGCCTGGCGGACACCAGCGAACTCGGCGTATTTACGGCTTTGCGTGAATGGAGGAACCACTTTTAGATTGCGACAGAACCCGTTCTGGTTTATCCTGCGCGCCTCTTCCGGAGAGGTGGATGAGCGGTTTAAGTCGCACGCCTGGAAAGCGTGTTTAGGATAATATCCTAACGGGGGTTCGAATCCCCCCCTCTCCGCCACACAGCAGGTAACCGCAAACCAGCGGAAACCAACGCAGACAAGCTATTCCAGCGCTTTTCTGATCTTCCCAATGAATCGAGTTTTAGTCCGAAAAGGGCTATTTCTGCCTCTGTTCGGTCACAATTTCGTCACGATTTCAATTGGCCCGGCCGCTCATGAGCGGTTTTTTTGAGTTGGTGCAAGGAAGCAACGCGAAAGCCAAACAACCCACTCTCCTGCAAGTCCTAGAACGAATAGATCGCATAAGCCCTTCTGATAAAGATGAACGAAGCGGCAGCCAAAGGAAGAAACATCCAGCCCAATGCCACAGCCACCAGAAGCGCCCAGCCCAGCTGCCTTGTCGCTCCTTCCTTGTAAACTTTTCCGTTTACCCGCACGCCGTAGATATGGGCGCTGCAAATAAGCAGCTCCATTTCCTCCCCTGTCTCCATGCAGTCCAGCAGGCATTTGGCCACGCGCACGCCTTGAAGGCTTAGCCCGCCAATTTCAATGACCGATGCCTTGAACGTATCGCCCGACCAGACCCCGTCGCCGACCTTGGCCAGCTTGCCCTTTACAATCGCCTGACTCCACATCATCTTGCTTCGACTCCAAACAGGTTTCAAATAGGTCACGCATTTTGCAATACGATTTCCCGTACCGCACTTGTTTATTGTAGCAATGCGCTTTCGCGCCGAGGGCATCTGCGGTGCAACGGCCTCTCCTCCAAATAAAAAACCGCCTTCGGGCGGTTTAATTGGAGATAAATCGAATTGCCCGCTCTCAAGCGGGTTTGAAGTCGTAAGGATAGGTTTGCAGTGCCGGTTTCATCAGCATGTCTTCATTGGTGATATGTTCGAGCAGCCACTCCCTCAAAAATTGGGGGTAATGTTCCATGACGTATTCAGTCCATATGCCACGCTTAGCCTCCAGCTCATTCACGGTTTGCAGAAGCTCCTTCAACAAATGTTGATGTGCCAGCGTGTGTTGGTCAAAAGGGAGGTTAATTGACTGCGCGAACTGCTCTTCATTCGCAAAATGAGCCTGTGTCCATTCCATTAACTGTTTGAGCCCGCGCAACAAGGCCGTGCAATCCCTTGTGTTGATCGCGTGCTCGATGCTGTTGACCATACCGATCAGATTCTTGTGTTCCGAATCGATGGTTTCATTTCCAACACTCAACTGCCTTGTCCATATTAAAGCCATCACATCACCTTAAAATTGAGCAGCTGCTCGGGCATCCACCCACCGCCCATCGCGCCGCTCGCATCTGAAAAATACAGGGGCGAATGATGCCTGCTTGCGGGCAGGATGCGCATCGAAATTATCCGGTTATGGCGTAGGCGAGACGGCGCTTTTGGCGTCGGCGTTTGTCCGACAGTGTGCGCAGTGGCCTACATTGGCAGGGAGATGCGCCGGGTTGCCAATCCTTGCGCGAAGGTGGCGTGGTGCGGCTATTCCACGAGGTGTTTTTCGACGGCGTAGCGCATCAGCTCGGCATTGTTGCGCAGTTGCATCTTTTCCAGGGTGCGGCTGCGATAGGTGCTGACGGTTTTCACGCTCAACCCCAGGATATCGGCGATTTCCGAGACTGTTTTGGCCGAGGCAAGCAGCAGGAAAATCTGGTATTCGCGATCCGACAGGGTTTCATGCGGAAGCTTTCCCTCCGGCGCGCCGAATTCGTTGGCAAGCATTTCGGACACTGCTTGGCTGATGTACTTCTTGCCGGATACCACGCGGCGCACCGCCTCCACCACGATCTCCGGGGCGCTTTCCTTGGTCAGATAACCGGCCGCGCCGGCCTTGATCAGGCGTACGGCATACTGGTCTTCCGAATAGATGCTGAGGATCAGTATCGGCAACTTTGGTTTTTCCTCGTGGAGTTGCTTGAGCACATCGATGCCGTTCATGCCGGGCATGGCAATATCGAGCAGCGCCACGTCGCAGTCGTTGGCGCGAATCCAGCGCAGCGCATCCGCGCCGTTGGCGTGCTCCGCGACAACTTTCATCTCGCGGCTTTCTTCCAGGATTTGTTTCAGTCCCTGGCGCACGACGGCGTGGTCGTCTGCAATCACAATACGGATCATGCTTTTTCCTCTTTCTTATGGCTGGCGGGCAGCAGCAAAACCACCGCCACATTAAGGCCTCCGCTTGGGGGGCTGTCGAATTTGATCTTTCCGCCCAGCTGCCCGACACGCTCAAACATGCCGCGAATGCCATAGGAATCCGGCGCAATGACATGCTCTCCCGGCATGCCGCGGCCATTGTCGCCGATCGACAGCACGACTTCCTCGTCGCCATGATGGAACTCGACTTCCACCCTGGATGCGCCGGAATGCCGCGCGACATTGGTCAGCGCTTCCTGGAAGATGCGGAACAGCGCAATCGAGCGTTGCTTGTCCAGGCTACCCTTGTCCTCGATACATTTCACCCGGCACTCGATGCCGGTGCGTTTCTGGAACTGCGCAGCTTGCCATTCGATCGCCGCCAGCAGGCCGAGATCGTCGAGCATGGTCGGGCGCAGTTCGGTGATGACGCGCCTGGTGACGCCCACCGCGTTATCGAGCAACCGCGACATCGACTCGATGCGCTCGAAAAGCGGCGCCGACTCCTTGCCTGCAGGCAACCCGCGCTCCAGAAAATAAATCTCCATTCTCATCGCGGTCAACGTGCCGCCCAGATCGTCGTGGATTTCGCGCGCAATGCCGGCCTTCTCTTCCTCGCGCACATTCTGCAGATGCGCGGAAAGATCGCGCAACTGGCGTTCCGCCAAACGTTGCTCGGCGAAGTAAGTGGCCAGCGCCATGCCGACCAGAGACAGGATCACCATGTAAAGCCAGTAATTGGTCAGCTGGGTTGCGGCGACGTCATCGGCGAAAAAACCGGTTCCATAATGCGCGCCCAGCAATGCCTGGATTGCCGTTATAACCAGGGCAATCACAGTTCCCCAAGTACCCAGGCGCACCGCCACCCAGGCAATGAACAGGAACATCACGTAGCCTTTGGACACCAGGCCGAAGCTGTCGTGAAACCAGTCGAGGAAAACGGCCTGCCCGGCCAGGAACGTCAGCGCAAGCAGCAATGCCGCCACATGTACCCGTTTCATTTCGAGCCAGTCGCCTTTCTCCAGACGCCAGACCAGAAACAGCGGGGTAATCAGGATGATGCCGAGCGTATCGCCCATCCACCAGTGAATCATATCCAGGAAAGGGCCGCCGGCGGGCGGAGCTCCTGAAACCAGCAATGCCGTCGAGCCGACCAGCGCGGCGATGCCGCTGCCGCCCCCCCCCCGGAGGATCAACTGCAGGTAATCGCGCAAGGAACGAAGCCGCGAATCGAACCTGCCGTCGCGCGTGAGCAGCCAGGCGCCTAACAGCGGCCCCAGCGTATTACCGAGCGAAGTAGCGACGGTTACCCATAAGGGACTGCTCGATATTACGCTGAACAGGAGCTCTCCGAGGAAGATGGCCCACGCATAGCGCAACCCGCCAATCAGCAGCACGGCCAATGCCAAGCCGCTGGTGGGTTCGAAAACGCTGGCAACCGTATCGCTCTTTAAATAGCTGCCAAGCATATAGGCAACCAGCGCATAGATCGCGGCTACCCCGAGTTGCTTCAGCAGGGCGGTCAAACGGCGTTGGGTGTTTGAATGAGGCATCTCGATCCGTTTTCATTGAGCCGGGCTACATGCCATCGGATAAAGCGCATCAGGATGGGCATACTCGGGCCGCGCATATTGCCCCGCTCCGCCGCGTATTACAATAGCCCGCAATCATTCCCATTTTTTCCGGAGCCATGCCATGCCCAATCAACCCGACCTGCCGATGTTGCGCGACAAGCTGCGCGCGTTCGCCGAAGCGCGCGACTGGGACCAGTTCCATTCGCCGAAAAACCTGAGCATGGCGCTGATGGTGGAAGCCGCCGAGCTGATGGAGCATTTTCAGTGGCTCACCGAGGCGCAGTCGGCTGAACTGCCTTCCGATGACAAACAGGCGGTCGGCGAGGAACTGGCCGATATCCTGCTGTATCTGGTGCGCCTGTCGGACAAACTGGGCATCGACCTGCGCGAAGCCGCGCTGCTCAAGCTGGAGAAGAATGCGCTGAAGTACCCGGCGGAACTGGTGCGCGGCAGCGCGAAGAAATATTCCGCTTACCCTAAAAACGACAATTAGCCACGGATATACACGGATTGCCACCGATAAAACAAAGCATTGTGGGAACTAAACAACCACCGGCTAAAGCCGGTGGGTTTGAATTACGGACTGAAAGTCCGGATACGCGTCGCCTGAACGACGCGTCTTAATCAGGTTCCATTTTGAAATCATCGTTCAGTCTCGGCTCAAAGTGATGCTCCAAATA
>JAUYGW010000128.1 GCA_030690245.1 Gallionella sp.
ATTTGTATTGTCAGGACAAATGGTATTTGAATAGATGACATTACCTTTTGGGGAGATGCACTTAAGCGTTCCAGCTAAGGAATAGGCCGCACAGGAAAGCAGGATGGTTATTATTGCTAACTGTAATCTCTTATTCATGGAGTGGTGATTCCCCAGTGATTCTGCCAAGCGGCGCGTACTTTATTAGGAAACTCGGTTTTTCCCAGGCTTCCATCGTAACGCCCTAAGGCACGATATAGATCACCTTTTTCAACATCCAGATAATGGCGAAGAATAGTGCAGCCATAGCGTAAATTGGTGCGAATGTTAAATAGATCGTGATCTGGCGCGCCTATTTGTTTTACCCAAAAAGGCATTACCTGCATATAACCTTGCGCCCCTATTCGGGATACAGACTGCCTATTGAAGTTGCTTTTCACTTCGATCAGGCTTAGCACCAACTCTGGCTCAAGTCCGGCACGTTTTGCTTCGTAATGCAGAATTTTGAGAAAGTCCATGCGGTATCCAGTATTGGGCATCTGTTTCTGCAAGCGACTCGACATTTCATTTAGCCAAGTATCATGTTGCAAAGCAATGCTTGGCTTGAGTGCTGCATGGTCTGACACGCTACGCTGCAATACATCACGCACATTGGCGGAAAGCACTTCCTCAGCTTGCGCCCATCCGATATGGGTCGCACATAACAATAAAAACAGGTAGCGCAGATTCATCCTAATCTTTCTCATAAGATTGTAATTTTGAATGGCTTTCGTAATTGTCACAGTCAATCTCAATATCCGTGACCTGCACCAGTCTGCCCTTTTTTCAACGAAATTCATATATGCCAAAAGGTCTATGTAATCGAGCATGTTGCTATGAGCGTCATTTAAAATCACAATCTGGGATAACATCAAATGCAACCCGGCGGATGATGTCTCCGATTTCCCTTCTCGACAGCGGTTGCCCCTCAATCTTGGGTACACGAATGTATTTGTTGAATCGCTCGTGGCCGGCGATTATGTCGTCATGTTGCGTTTGAACCCACGCGCTCAATTTTTTGCCAGTAATTGATTCGATAGCATCCGCAAAAGACTTCCCAATTGTGAATCTAGAACTGCCACCGTCCGCATTTGTGTACGAGACTGTCATCTTTTCACCATCGCAAAATTCAACCATGTCATTGCTCCTTGTAAATTTAGTTGCGGTTAATTCTTTTAGTACGGTGACCTACCGTAACAATGTTTCCATCACTACTTTCGATCAAAAACGCATTTAAATAGTGATCCGAGTGCCTCATTCCAGATGCCTTCATTTGCATGATGGCAGCATGTTTTCCCTTTTTAGTTAAATACAGCATTTCCAACCCTCGCTTGCTATGCTCTACCACTCCGTGGTCCAACAGAATTTCAATTACCGAAGCTGGTATTGCACGTTGTTGCGATCTCTGTTGCGCATGATGACTTAACATTTCGACCTCCCTTATTGCATCCAATCAATGTGTACATTTTTATGCTTTGGATACTCAAGGTCAATTTATTTCGCGTTTATTTTCAGACTGTTAGACTACATGCTGACATACCAGTCTAATCCTTTGCACTACTACTATTTGCCTGTTGAATAGAATAGAAGTCGAAGCAGAGTCTAAATGTCTCTATTTAGACTAAACCTTCTTGTGATGCGAATCAGATGGGGAAGCGAACGCTCAGGAATATTGATTTCCGGAAATGCAATGATGTTTGTAGATTAGGCCAATAAGCCGCATTCTTCTACGTTCAGATAGAGGGGCGCTCCGAATTTTGTGTATTCAGCAAAGTTCCGCAGTTGGCACATTGTTACTAGTCACGACCGGCAGCTTTCTTGCTGGATATTTCACACCTCGACCGACAGCACATTCCCACCATTCAGCAATATCAGTTTCTGTGAGGTTCCATGCGACCGGCTTGGCCGCTTTAAAGCACCGATGATCCGACAGGATGATTGGGCGTCACCCGGCCTGCTGCATTCGGCGCGATTCGATCTGCGGCAATTGCCTGGCTCAATCTCGCTAACGATTCGACTCCGCACCTTCGCTGATCGGCAAGCGGAGAGTTCTTCAGAAAATCCCATTCGACATTGATGCATCACCGCACTTAGGGCAAGATACGCCCTCTGAATTTTTTGCATAAACGAACAAGAGAATAGCTATGGGCGCACAGTGGAAAGCAAGGCACAAGGAAATCGCAGCGAACGCAAAGGGTAAGATTTTCGGCAAGCTGTGCAAGGAAATCACGGTCGCCGCGCGAGGCGGGGCCGATCCGGACTCGAACTCGCGCTTGCGCCTCGTGGTCGAGCAAGCCAGGAAAGCCTCCATGCCGCGTGAAACGCTGGAGCGCGCGATCAAGAAGGGCGCGGGCCTGCTCGACGGGGGCGCGAACCTGGAACGCCTCGTCTACGAAGGCTTCGCGCCGCACCGCGTCCCCGTGATCGTCGAATGCCTGTCCGACAACATCAACCGCACCATGTCCAGCATGCGCGTGTTGTTCCGCAAAGGGCAGCTCGGCGCAGAAGGCTCGGTCTCGTGGGACTTCAACTACGTCGGCATGATTGAAGCCACACCGAACTCCAAGGAGGCCGATGCAGAAGCCGCCGCCATAGAAGCAGGCGCGCAGGACTTTGAACCGGCCGACGAAGGCGCAACCCTTTTTATCACCGACGTCACCGATCTGGATGCCGTGTGCCGCGCCTTGCCGGCACAAGGCTACACCGTCATTTCCGCCCAGCTGGGCTATCGCCCGAAGAATCCTGTCACGCTCGGCAATGATGCCGAACTTGAAGAAGTGGAGGCGTTTCTGGAGGCGATTGATGCGGACGATGACGTGCAAAATGTCTACGCGGGGTTAGCGGGCTAGAGAGCGCACGGAGATTTCGACAGCGTAGTTGCGGCCACTGCGTCTAACCACCACAGCAATTTTAGGCAGTTTCCTAGCGCGGCTCGATCTGCGACAGATGCCGCGCCACCGACAGCCACGCCCCGATCCAGCCGAGATATATCGAGAACAGCAGCAGCGACAGGCTGTCGCCGATCGACAGCGGATGCAGCGTGAACTGGCTGGCATAAAGCTGCGCCAGCGCACCGAGCTGGTGGTTGAGCAGCAGCAGACTGGCGTTGACGATGAGCCAGGCCATGATGCCGCCGAGCAGGCCTTGCGTCGCTCCGAAGTACAGGAACGGGCGGCGGATGAAACCGTCGGTTGCGCCGATCAGTTTGGTGACTTCGATCTCATCGTGCTGGGTGAGGATTTGCAGGCGGATGGTGTTGAAGGTGACGGCGATCAGCGCGAGGCTGAGCAGGCTGGCGAGAATCAGTACCCCCATCCGCCCGAATTTGAGCAGTGCTTCGAGTTTGTAGGCCCAGGCTGAATCGAGCTGCGCTTCGCTGACCCTGGGCAGTTTCGCCAGTTCGCCGCGCAACGCATCCAGCGATTGCGCATCACCCGGTTTGGGATGGACGACGAAGGCATCCGGCAACGGGTTCTGTTCCAGCCCGCTGATCAGATCGGACAGCCCGGTGCTTTGCTTGAGTTGTTCCAGCGCTTGCGCGCGGGCAACGAAGTCAACGCCGGCGACGGCCGGGTGCTGGGCAAGCTGTTTTTGCAGCCGGTCGATATCATCCGCCTTCGCATCCATCTCCAGAAACAGGCTGATTTGCGGCGTACCGGATAATTGCGCGACCAGTCCCTGTGCATTTTGCAGCAGCAGGTACATGCCGGCCGGCAGGCTGAGCGCGATGCCGATAACCAGGATATTGAGGAACCCCGCCAGTTTCGAGGCAAACATGCGGCGCAGCACGGCGCGCAGCACACCAAAGTGTTGTGCCAAGGCGCGCGTCATTGCAGCACGCCCTCTTTCAGCGTGAGCCGGCGCACGCCGCTGTCCTGCAACACGCTCTCGTCATGGGTCGAGATCAGCAAGGTGGCGCCGACCTGATGGAAGGAGCTGAAGATCGCCATGATCTCCTGCGCGTAAGCCGCATCGAGGTTGCCGGTCGGCTCGTCGGCCAGCAGGATGGCCGGGCGGTTGACGATGGCGCGCGCGATGCACAGGCGCTGCTGCTCGCCGCCGGACAGCGCAATGGGGTTGGATTTTTCGCGCTTGAGCAGGCCAACCTTGTCCAGCGCGGCGCGCACCCGCTTGCCGCTTTCGCGGTGGTCGAAGCCGCAGATTTGCAGCGGCAGCAGCACGTTGTCGAACACATTGCGGTCGAACAGCAGCTTGTGATCCTGGAAGATGATGCCAAGGTTGCGCCTCAGATAGGGCAATGCGCCGCCCTTGAGCGCGCCGATGTTCTGGTTGTTCACCAGCACGCTGCCGGAGTTGGGCCGTTCGATCGCGGCGATGAGCTTGAGCAACGTGCTCTTGCCCGCGCCGGAATGCCCGGTGAGGAACACCATCTCGCCTTCGGCGATGTCGAACGAGACATTCTTCAGCGCCTCGTAGCCGCCGGGATAGCGCTTGTGGACCTGATTGAAGGCAATCATCCCAAAAACCTTAGTTAGCCACAGATTTACACGGATAAACACGGATAAAACATGGCGTTACGAGTGGTTGGCATTCGGGTGCCCAGCCAAAAGCCCCCCGGCTCATCCAAACGGTATAGAAAAAAAGCTGATGCAACCCATTGTTCATCTGTGTCAATCCGTGTTCATCCGTGGCCCAATTGCATTTCCCAATGTCATTCATCCAGTCCCAGCAGCGCCGCGACAAAATCCTCCGCGACGAACGGGCGCAGGTCGTCCAGCCCTTCGCCCACACCGATGAAGCGCACCGGGATCGGGTGCGCGCGATGATGATGGGAATGGGCGATCGCGGCGATCACGCCGCCCTTGGCGGTACCGTCCAGCTTGGTCAGGATCAGCCCGGTCACGCCGAGCGCCTGATCGAAGGCCTTGACCTGGCTCAGCGCGTTCTGCCCGGTATTGGCATCCAGCACCAGCAGCACCTCGTGCGGAGCAGCTGGCGATGTCGATGTTTCGGGCATCGCCTTGGCGATCACGCGCTTGACCTTCTTGATCTCCTCCATCAGATGCGCCTGCGTAGTCAGCCGCCCGGCGGTGTCGGCCAGCACCACATCGATCTTGCGCGCCTGCGCGGATTGAATGGCGTCGTAGATCACCGCAGCGGCATCGCCGCCCTGTTGCGCGATCACCGTCACGTTGTTGCGTGCGCCCCACTCCGCCAGTTGTTCGCGCGCTGCGGCGCGAAACGTGTCGCCGGCCGCGAGCAGCACCGACAGCCCCTGCGATTGGAGGTATTTCGCCAGCTTGCCGATCGAGGTGGTCTTGCCCGCACCGTTCACGCCGCACAGCATGATGACGAACGGTTTATGCATGTCGGCCTGCAGCGGTTGCGCCAGCGGCTTGAGCAGCTTGAGCAGGCAGTGCGCGAGCGCCTCCTTGAGTTGCGCCGCTTCGCTCAGATGATGTTCCCTGACGTAACGGCGCAGGTCGGCAAGCAGCGCATTGGTCGCATCCATGCCGACATCGGCGGTGACCAGGATGGTTTCCAGTTCCTCGTAGAGATCGTCGTCGATTTTTCCGCCGCGACCGAACAGGCCGGTCAGCTGGCTGCCGGTGCGCGTCAGGCCGGATTTCAGGCGCGCAATCCAGCCGTCGCCGGACTTCGCGGCTTGGTTATCGGGCTTCGCATCCGGCAAGGGGGGCGGATTTTTTTTCAGAAAGCTGAACATATTGGATGCATTCGGGACACATGGAAATGGGGCATAATGCGCACGCATTTTATGCCGATTACACGTTATAGGGCTAGGAACATGAAAGCTTATTTGTTTTGCATCGCGCTGTTGCTGGGAGTCGCGCAGCCTGCCGCGCAGGCGGAGGTGTTCGAGCGCACCTTGAAGAACGGGCTGAAAGTCATCGTCAAGGAAGACCGCCGCGCGCCGGTGGTGGTGCAGCAAATCTGGTACAAGGCGGGCAGCATGGACGAGCGCACCGGCGTGACCGGCATCGCGCATGTGCTGGAACACCTGATGTTCAAGGGCACGCATACCGTACCGGCGGGCGAATTTTCCAAGCGCATCTCGGCGGCGGGCGGGCGCGAAAACGCCTTTACCAGCTACGACTACACCGCCTATTTCCAGCAATTGCACAAGTCGAAGCTGCCGCTGGCGATGGGGCTGGAGGCCGACCGGATGCGCAACCTGAATCTTACCGCCACCGATTTCGCCAAGGAGATCAAAGTGGTCATGGAAGAGCGCCGCCTGCGCACCGACGACGAGGCGCACGGGCTGCTGAACGAAAAGATGATGGCGACGATTTACCAGCAGCATCCCTACCAGCATCCGGTGATCGGCTGGATGAACGACCTGGAATCGCTCACGGTGGGCGACGCCCAGGCATGGTATCGCCGTTGGTACGCCCCGAACAACGCCACGCTGGTCATCGCCGGCGACGTCAAGGCCGATGAAGTCTTCGCGCTGGCGCAACGCCACTATGGCGCGATCCCCCGGCGCGCCCTGCCGACGCAGCGTGTGTTCATCGAACCCAAACAGGTCGGCATCAAGCGCATGGTGGTGAAAGCTCCCGCCGAGCTGCCGCATCTGGTGATGAGCTACCACGCGCCCACGCTGCAAGACCCCGCACAGGACTGGAAGCCTTACGCGTTGCAGATCCTCGCCGGCGTGCTGGACGGCAACGAATCGGCGCGCCTCAACAAACACCTGGTGCGCGAACAGCAGGTCGCCAGCGGCGCCGGCGCGGGCTACGACGCCACGTCACGCGGCCCGAGCCTGTTCACCCTCGAAGCCACGCCCAGCGAAGGCAGGACAGTGGATGAGGTCGAGGCCGCGCTGCGCGGGGAAATCGCGCAGCTGGTCAAGGACGGCGTGAGCGGGGAAGAGTTGCAGCGCGTCAAGGCGCAGGTGTTGGCTGGCGAGGTATACAAGCGCGACTCGCTGTTTTACCAGGCGATGCAGATCGGGCAGCTGGAGAGCATCGGGCTGACCCACCGCGCGATTCCGGTGATGCTGGAAAAACTCCAGGCGGTGACGGCCGAACAGGTGCGGCAGGTCGCGAAGGAAATCCTGCAAGACGACAGCCTGACCGTCGCGGTGCTCGACCCGCAGCCGCTCTCCGGAAAACCGAAAGCCCCCCAAGGAGCAGCCCATGCCCATTAGCCTGAAAAAAGCACTTCACCACGAAGATGGCTCGGCAGCCGATTTGCCGTCGCCACGCTATTCGCAGAACAATCTGGCATTCAAGGGTGAATCCTCCGCTGTTCTTCGCGCGCTTCGTGTTCTTCGTGGTTTAGTTTTCGTTAAATCTGTCGTTGCTACAGCGCTGTGCTGCGTTGCGACGGCCGCCTTGGCCACCCCCGACATCCAGCACTGGCAGAGCGCCAGCGGCGCGAAGGTGCTGTTCGTGGAAAACCATGACATCCCGATGCTGGACGTGTCGGTGAGCCTTCCGGCGGGCAGCAGTTTCGATGCCGCCGACAAGTCCGGTTTGGCGGGCCTGACCCATCACCTGCTGGATCTGGGCGCGGAAGGATTGAGCGAGGACGACATCGCGCGCGGCATGGCGGACATCGGCGCGCAATTCGGCGGCGGCTTCGATCCGGATCGGGCCAGCATGTCGTTGCGCACCCTGAGCAGCGCGGCGGAACGCGACAAGGCATTGGACATCATGGCGCGCGTGCTGCAGCGGCCGCTGTTCCCCGAGGCGATCCTGGCGCGCGAAAAGGCGCGCGTGATCGCCGCGCTGAAAGAGGCCGAGACCAAGCCGGAAAGCATTGCCGACAAGGCTTTTCACAAGGCGGTGTTCGGTGCGCACCCTTATGCGCTGCCGGTTTACGGCGAAGTCGCCAGCGTGGAGAAGATCAGCGTGCAAGATCTCTCCAACTTCTATCGCGCGCACTACCGCGCCGGCGGCGCGGTAGTGGCCCTGATGGGTGACATCTCACGGCTCGAAGCAGAGGCGATCGCGGAACAGTTGACGGCGCAACTGCCGGCGGGCCCGCCGCCCGCCGCGCTGCCCGCCGTGGCGATGCAGATCCCCGCGAGCGAGCAGCGCATCGCCCACCCCGCGAGCCAGAGCCACATCCTGGCCGGCGCGCCGGGCATGGCGCGCAACGACCCGGATTATTTCCCGCTGTATGTCGGCAACCATATCCTCGGCGGCGGCGGTTTCGTGTCGCGCCTGATGAACGAGGTGCGCGAGAAACGCGGCCTGGCCTACAGCGTCTACAGCTACTTCATGCCATTGAAGCAGCCGGGGGCGTTCCAGATCGGCCTGCAAACCAAGAAAGAGCAGGCCGACGAGGCGCTGCAACTGGTGCGCAATACGCTCGCGGAATTCATCGCCAAAGGGCCGGCCAAAAAGGAGCTGCTGGCCGCCAAGCAGAACATCATCGGCGGCTTTCCGCTGCGCATCGACAGCAACCGCAAGATACTCGATTACCTGAGCATCATCGGCTTCTACGACT
This sequence comes from Gallionella sp., assembly GCA_030690245.1. Taxonomy (GTDB): domain Bacteria; phylum Pseudomonadota; class Gammaproteobacteria; order Burkholderiales; family Gallionellaceae; genus Gallionella. The sequence continues at coordinate 8,455 of JAUYGW010000128.1, forward strand.
TGCCGCTGACCTATCTGGACGATTTCACGCGCAGGGTCGAGCAGGTCACGGTCGCACAAATCCGCGACGCGTTCGCGCGCCACATCAACCCGCAGGCGATGGCGACGGTGATTGTCGGCGCGCCGCAAGAAAAAACAGAACAGGCGAAATAAATCCGGAAAAGTATTTTAGCCACGGATGAACACGGATTTACAGATAAGAAGCATTACACGGCTCATGGAATATCCGTGGTTATCCGTGTTAATCCGTGGCTGATTTAAGGAGTTTAAAATAAATAAGGTGCGCATCATTGGCGGCGACCTGCGCCGCCGCGTGATCAGTTTTCCCGATGCCGAGGGCCTGCGCCCCACGCCGGATCGCGTGCGCGAGACGCTGTTCAACTGGCTGGGGCAGACGCTCTACGGGCGGACCTGCCTGGATCTGTTCGCCGGCAGCGGCGCGCTGGGGTTCGAGGCCGCTTCGCGCGGCGCGGAGCGGGTGGTGATGGTGGAGCAAAATCCCGCAGTTTTTCGCGCCCTGCAGGACAACATTGCAAAATTGGCTTGCGCTAACGTTTTCGCATATCGCCAAGATGGGTTAGAATTCGCCAGCCGCGATAAGCAACGGTATGACGTGATTTTTCTGGACCCGCCGTTTCAGAGCGATTACCTGCCAAGACTGCTGGAAATCCTGCCGCAACGCCTGAACATAAACGGCATGCTGTATGCCGAATCAGGCGCTGCGTTCGATGTCCCGCCGCCTTGGCAGGCAATCAAATCGGGCAAGGCGGGGCAGGTGCATTATCAATTACTGGGCATTCCCGTAAACGACTAGAGTGGCCGCAAATGATTAAAGTGGTTTATCCGGGGACTTTCGACCCCATCACGCGCGGGCATGAAGACGTGGTGCGGCGTGCCGCCGGATTGTTCGGCGAAGTCATCGTGGCGGTGGCGGAAAGCCGCACACAGACCCTGTTCACGCTGGATGAACGCGTGGATATGGCGCGTGCAGTGTTCGCGGATTTTGCCAACGTGCGCGTGGTAGTCTTCAACGGCTTGCTGATGAGCTTCGTGCAGGCACAGGATTCGCGCGTGGTGTTGCGCGGATTGCGCGCGGTGTCGGATTTCGAATACGAGTTTCAATTGGCCGGGATGAACCGCAATCTGTATCCCGAAATGGAAACGCTATTCCTGACGCCGGCGGAGCAATATACCTTCATCTCGGCCACCATGGTGCGCGAGGTGGCGCGCTTCGGCGGCGATGTCGGCAAGTTCGTTTCACCCCTGGTGGCGGCAAGGTTGCAGCAGAAATATTAAATTGATTTACCATTTAACCTAGGAGAAAAGCATGGCACTGATAATTACCGACGAATGTATCAACTGCGACGTGTGCGAGCCTGAGTGCCCGAACGACGCAATCTCGCAGGGCGATGAAATTTACGTCATCGACCCGAGCAAATGCACCGAGTGCGTAGGCCACTACGACACCCCGCAATGCGTGGAAGTATGCCCGGTGGATTGCATCCCCAAAGACCCGGCGCATGTGGAAAGCCATGAACAGTTGATGGCCAAATATGAAAAGCTGACAGCTGCCAAGGGCTAAGCATTACCCGGCAAGCGAAAAGGCCGCACAGTCAAACTGTGCGGCCTTTGTTTTTTGTCGATACCAAATGGCCGCTGCGCAAGGTTGTCCTTATTCCGGGCGACCCGCGAATTGAATCGGTGCCGGCAAGCGCTTGGGTGATTTGACCCTGATCTGCTTGTTCACGTTCTTTTCGCCGAACACTACCTGGATCGCGTCTGGCGGCACATCGAATACGCCCGCCAGATAGCGCATCATGTGCGCGGTAGCGCCGCCCAGACGCGGAACAGCGGTGGCATACACTTCGAGCTGATGGCCGACGACTTTGCCGATGGCATCACGCTTCGCATTGGGGCGCCCCAGAATGTTGAGCACCAGCGTGTCATCTTCCCAGTGGTAGAACGGCTCGGATTTTTTGGAATCAAACAGCTGCATGATTAGTTTGAATTTGTCCGGAAAACTTTTGGCCGGGCACCCGTAGGAGCGGGCCATGCCCGCGAACCACTTGATCGCGGGCATGGCCCGCTCCTAGCGTTTCTTCCAGACACCCTTGATCGCTTCCGCATCGCGCGCCGCGCCCGGCGCGGGCAAGCCGTAGAAATCGAGCAGAGTGCGCAGCACATTGTAGTGATCGATGCGCTGATCGCTATACCCCGTCTTCACCATCGGCCCCACCAGTATCGTCACGACGCGATTGCCCTCGTTGAAATCGTCCTCATCCCAGGTGAGAATCAACAGACTGTTGTGCCTGAACACCCAATCCACATAAGGCGCAATGCGCGTCTTCAGCCAGCCGTCCGCCGTAGAAAAACTGCCGTCGTGCATGTCGTGATTTTGGTATGGCATCACAAAAGACACGGTAGGCAGCCGGGAAAAATCCTGAGGAAAATCGGCAAAGCGTTGGTTCAACCCGGCGGACAAGCATGTGCCTTGCCAGTTGCTCAGCGGATTATGCTTGCGCTGATACGCGCCGAACGAGCAGTTCAAGTCGCCCGTTGCGGGCACCCCTCCGCGAAACTGGCGAAGCTCAAACCCGCATCCAGCAAGGTCGAGGCGGGGTTGCCGGTGTTGAAACTGTTCGGGCAGGCTTTGTTGGTGATGTCCTGCGTGGCGCCGGAAAACAGCGCCAGATAATTCGGCTGGCTCGGATGCGTGACGCCATAAGACTGCGTGAACAGCACGCCGCGCCAGCGCGTGGATGTACGAATTGCCGTTGCGCATATCCATGATCTGCGAATAGCCGCGATTTTCCATGATCACCACGATTACATGATCGGGACGCGGCAACCACCCGGCGTGCGCGAGGTCGCATGCGCCGAGCAACAGCATGGTGGCGAACAGGGTGTATTTCATTTCGAGGTTGAATCAAGTGTGCAGACGCACAAGCTCTAGCATAAACGGAGGTCACTTCTGGCAGTGCTGGCAGTAGAAACTGGAGCGCTGGCCTTGCCTGATTTGCCGGATGGGCGCGCCGCAACGTCGGCACGATTCGCCGCCGCGCCCGTACACCCAGTAGTGCTGCTGGAAGTAGCCGGGTTGCCCCGACGCATTCACGAAGTCGCGCAAGGTGCTGCCGCCCAAATCGATCGCCTCGCTCAGGGTCGCGCGGATTTCTGCCACTAATTTTGCGCAGCGCGACAGGCTGAGTTTTCCGGCGGCGAGTTGCGGTTTGATGCCGGCGCGGAACAACGCTTCGTTGGCGTAGATGTTGCCGACGCCGACCACGATATGGTTGTCCATGATGCATTGTTTTATCGCGATGCTGCGCCCGCGCGTGGCTTGATGGAGATAGCGCGCATCGAAGCCATCTTCTCCGAATTTATCGGGCAGCGGTTCCGGGCCGAGGGTGGCGAGCAGCGGGTGAGCATGCACATCGCCGCGCTGCCACAGCACCGCGCCGAAGCGGCGCGGGTCGCGCAATCGCACCAGCGTGCCGTTGCTTAGCACCAGATCGAAGTGGTCGTGTTTTTCCGGCGGCGTGCCCGCAGGCAGGATGCGCAGGCTGCCGGACATGCCGAGGTGCAGGATCAGCGTGCCGTGGTCGAATTCAACCAGCAGATATTTGCCGCGCCGCTTGAGCGCGCGGATGATCTGTCCGCGCAACAACAAGGGCAGGTTTTCCGGGATCGGCCAACGCAGCCTGGGGTCGCGTATGACAGCATCCGCAACGGCCAGGCAGATGAGATGCGCGGCGAGACCGCGCCGCGTGATTTCTACTTCGGGTAGTTCGGGCATCCCCTCTCCCCTAGCCCCTCTCCCGCATGCGGGAGAGGGGAACCAATTTTAGGCGCGGCGGCGTTTCCACCAGATATAGACTCCTACCCCCGCCAGCAGCATCGGCAAGCCGAACAGGAAGCTGATGCCGATGGCGGTGAGCTGCGTCTTGTTCAGGGTCAGATTGCTGTCCTTCGCGGCGCGCGGCTGCAGGGTGATGAGATGTTCTTCGCCGGCCAGCCAGTTCACCATGTTCACGCCCAGATCCACGTTGCCGCCGTTGCCGGCGAAGCTGTTGGCGAGGAACGCGCCGTTGCCGACCACCACGATGCGCTGTTCGCGGTCGTTGATGTTGCGCTGCAATGCGGCCGCGATGATGGCGGGGCCGGGGGTATCGTGCTGTTTGTCGAAGCGCGGCTTCGCGCCTGTGGTGTTGAAACTGGACGCGTTGCGGCTCACCCAGCCGCGCGCGGCGACCTCCACCAGCACGCTGTGCTGCCAGTCCGGGTTTTCGTTCCAAGTCAGCGGGCGCGCGGACGGAAAGGCGGTGATCAGGTTGAAATTGCGCGTGATCGCGTGCGGCGGATAGACGGCGCCCAGCGCCCAGGTCGCGGGTGCGTTCATCCCGCTGGCAGCCGGGTCGATCACGGTGCCGGGCGGCAGCAGCAGGTCGAGTTTCTCGGCGAGGCGCTCCAGCCCGTGCAGCGGTCCGGCATCCACCAGCCAGAGCAGGTTGCCGCCGCGCTCGACATAGCGCAGCAGCTTGTCCACTTCGCCCGGCATCAGATCGAGCTGCGGCTGGGTAATCACCAATACGCTGGCATTGCCGGGCACTTCCTGCGCCAGCGCCAGATTCAGGCCGCCGATGCGGAAGCCGTTCTGCTTGAGTTTCGCGCCGAACGGCTCGCCCAAATCGTGGTTGGCGATACCGTCCAGTTTGCGCTCGCCGTGCCCGTCCAGATACATCACCGTCTGGTCGCGCGTGTGCGCCAGGCGCAGCAGGGTGCTGGTGAGAATGGGCTCGTTGAGCTGGGTAAGGTGCTCGCTGCGCCCGGCGTATTCGACCACCATCTCGCCGTTGAGCTGGACGCGCGCCGCGCGGGCTTTTTCGGGCTCTTTCTCCGGATCGATAAACACCAGTTGTATGTCGGGCTTGTAACGCTGGTAGAGCGACATGAAGTTGCGGATGATCTTGCGGATGTCGCCGAGGCGCGTATCCTGTTCGGTGGCATATACCGTGATGTTGACGGGGCCGCCCAGTTGCGTGAGCACTTCCACGCTGGCGGGTTCCAGGCTGTTGCTGGCATTGTGCGTGATGTCGCGCTGCACATGATAGCGCGTGGCGAGATAGCCCAGGCCCGACGCGATGCCCAGCAACAGCAGCACGAACAGCAGGTTGCGCAACACCGGCTTAATGTGAAATTCGCGCAGCGATTCGTTTGCCCCCTCGCCCGCTTGCGGGAGAGGGTTGGGGAGAGGGGAACGGGCTCGCCCGTTGGTGAAAAATTTACGCAGCATGGCTCACCCGTATATGCGGTTATTGTGGATGCGGCGCATCGCCAGCAGCAGGAAGAACGCGCTGAACAGCACGAAGAAGACCGCATCGCCGCTGTCCAGCAAACCGGCGTTGAAATTCTGGAAATGGTTGAGCGGCGAGATGAGATGCCAGGGCGAATCTTCCGCCGCCGTGCCGATGTCGGCCAGCCACAGCCCGACCAGCACCGCGAGTGCGCCGATCGCGGCGATGACCGGCTGGGTGGTGAGCGCGGAAACATACAATCCCACCGCGACATAGCTGGCGGTGAGCAGCAGCAGGCCGAGCATATTGCTCAACAGCATGCCGTGATCGAGCGCGGTGCCGAACGCCAGGGTGTAGAGCATCAGCGGCAAGCCGGCCATCAGCGCGGCCAGAAAAATCAGCAAGCCGAAAAACTTGCCGAGCACGATGTGGCGGCTGGACAGCGGCGCCGAAAGCAGCAGCGTGAGCGTCTGGTTGCGGCGTTCTTCGGCGATCAGGCGCATGGTGAACATCGGCGCCAGCATCATCAGCAACAGCGCAGCCGTGTTGAACAGCGGGGCGGCGATCGTGATCGTCACGCCGGGCGGATTGGCGAGTTGCGCGAGCTGCGGCTGTATCTCCAGGAACGCATCGAGCCGCGCCAGAAAGAACCACGCAAAAATGAATTGCAGCACGGCGAGCGCGAACCAGGTAGAGGGCATGGAAAACAGGCTGCGCAATTCGCGCAGGGCGAGCAGGCGGATCATGATGTTTCCCCCGTGGTATTTTTTTCACCGGTGATTCCGGCATCGGTAATTCGGGCAAACACCTCTTCCAGCGTGGCTTGCAGCGGCGTGAGCTGCTCCAGTTGCCAGCCCTGCCGCTCCGCCAGGGTGAGCAGCGCGGCGCTGGGATTGATATCCGGCGCATGCAGCACGCGGAACTGCGTCGCGGAAAGTGGCTCGACGCTGCTGACGCCCGCGATGGCTTCGAGTTCGCTCAAGGACGGCGGGCTGCGCAGGCTGATGATGAAGCCGGAGATGCCCCCGTATTTCTGCATGCGCGCGCTGGTGTCGCCATAGATCAGCTTGCCGTGCTGCATGATCTCCACGCGGTCGCATACGCTTTGCACCTCGCCGAGCAGATGCGTGGAGAGGATCACGCTGCTGCTGTCGCCCAATTCGCGGATCAGGGTGCGGATATCGCGGATCTGCGTGGGGTCGAGGCCGACGGTGGGTTCGTCGAGCACGATCACGGCGGGACGGTGAATGATGGCCTGCGCGATGCCGACGCGCTGCTGATAGCCTTTGGACAATGTGCCGATGATTTTCTTGCCGACCGTTTCCAGGCCGCAGCGTTGCCTGGTCTGGACGAGCGCTTCGGCGGCGTCGCCCGGCTTCATGCCGCGCAGGCGCGCGGCAAAAATCAGGTAATCGTTCACGCTGAGTTCGCGGTACAACGGCGGGGTTTCCGGCAGATAGCCGATATGCGCCTTGGCCAGCATGGGCCGGCGCAGCAGATCGATGCCGCAGATTTCAATTTTGCCTTCGTCCGGCAACAGGCAGCCGGTCAGCATTTGCAGCGTGGTGCTCTTGCCCGCGCCGTTGTGCCCGAGCAAACCCAGCACCTCGCCGCGCCTTAATTCCAGCGACACATCATGAATGATTTGTCGATTGCCGAAGCGGCGCGACAGGTTGCGCGCGGAAAGGGTTATTTCGGGAGTAGCGTTAGGCAAAATTCGTTAACCGTCGTGGTTGCGGGTTCGGCTTAATATAACCCAATATGCGCGCCCCCACTACCCGAAGCCTCTTCCAATATGAAATGAGTCTGAACTTGATTTGCCGGGCCGGTCGTTATGCGAGGCATGGTGATCCGCATGGGAGAAGCGAAGCTACAGACCTTGGAGCAGATATAGGCATTTTTGGACGGGGCATCTGAGGCGGCATTCCGGGTTCCCAAAAAGGGGCGCAACCCGTTCATCGTCCTTGGATTCCAGTCGGGTAACAGGTCGGAATGCACCAGCGACCAGGTAGCCAAATTGCTGGATAAACTGTTCGTCGAGTTCGCCAAATCGCGGCCGTGCCATTCTGTTTCTTCCCTAAGGCGATCATGCATACCAAGGGAAAAGAACGCAAAAAACACAGCTAAAAGGCATGATGACGCCTTATGAAAAGCTCAAATCAATACCCGAGGCCAGCCCGCATCTCAAAGATGGCGTTACGCTCGAACAACTGGATGCACGGGCAGCAAAGATGAGCGACAATGACGCCGTCCTGGCACTGAACAACGCAAGAAAAAACTGTTCGGGGACATCGCTGCGGCGATGAAATACAGGCATGAGAAACGATGCCGGAAAGGCAAAGCGAAGAAGCGCCTGTGAGTTAGGCTGAATTCGAGCAAAGTTAATTTGCTCAGATTCAAAACCCTTCGTTCAGACTCATTTCTGAATTGGAAAACACTAAGCCATGGCAAAAGTCGTGGCAAAAACCCTAAGGAATATCATTGAATTCTCAGTTGCTCGTCCTCGCTTCCACCTCCATTTACCGCTGCGAACTCCTCAAACGGCTACAACTCCCTTTTGAGACCGCCACGCCTGACGTGGATGAAACAGCCCTGCCGGGCGAATTGGCGCGCGCTACCTCGGTGCGCCTCGCGCAGGAAAAAGCCCGTGCCGTAGCGGCCAAATACCCCGATGCGCTGATTATCGGCTCCGATCAGGTCGCGCTGCTGGAAGGTCGGCAACTCGGCAAGCCGCTCAACCACGACAATGCGGTCAAGCAACTGCGCGCCATGCGCGGCAAGACCACCTGTTTCTATACTGCCGTGGCGTTGCTGAACAGCAAGACCGGCAATATACAAACCGAGGTCGCGGAAAATTACGTCACGCTGCGCGACCTCAGCGATGCCGAGATCGAGGGCTACTTGCTCAGGGAGCAGCCCTACCACTGCGCCGGCAGCGCAAAATCCGAGGGGCTCGGCATAGCGCTGATGAGCAAAATGAGCGGCGATGACCCCAATGCGCTGATCGGCCTGCCGCTGATTCTGCTAAGCGAAATGCTGCGCCGCGAAAACGTCCACTTGTTTTAAATCACATGACCCATACACCCACAGCCAATATATCAGGCACGCTTTACCTCATTCCCTGCACGCTGGGCGACACCCCTGCCGGGCAGGTGCTGCCGCAGCACGTCATCGACATCGCGCGCCACCTGCGGCATTTTGTCGTGGAGCAGCCCAAGACCGCGCGGCAATTCCTCTCCGCGCTCAAACCCGAACAGCCGATCCAGTCGCTGCATTTTGACACGCTCAACGAGCACACCGCCCCTGAGGATTTGGCCGAACTGCTCGCGCCGCTGCTGGCAGGGCATGATGTCGGCATCATTTCAGAAGCGGGTTGTCCGGGCATCGCCGACCCGGGCGCGGATCTGGTCAATCTGGCGCACCGCAACGGCATCCAGGTCGTGCCGCTGGTCGGCCCCTCCTCGATTTTGCTGGCATTGATGGCTTCCGGCTTGAATGGCCAGTGCTTCGCCTTTCACGGCTATCTGCCCATCGGTGAGGCGGAAAGAAGCAAGGCGATTACGGCGTTGGAAGCCGAATCGGCAAGGCGCAAACAAACCCAGCTATTTATTGAAACCCCGTACCGCAATGAAAAGATGTTCGGCGCCCTGCTCGCCCACTGCCGCCCGCAGACACTGCTGTGCGTCGCCACCGACATTACCCTGCCCGGCGAATCGATCCGGACGCGCTCCATCGCCCAATGGAAATCGCAACCTATGTCGCAACTGAATAAGCGCCCGTGCCTGTTTCTATTGCTGGCAGCCGGTTAGGCGGTTTTTTGACCTTATTCTGGGCCTTATTTATTTGCATGAACGGGCGCTTTCTGGTATTAAAGCGAACTTTAATTTTTATCCCGTTGGAGAAATGTAATGCCGGTACAGCCACACAAACCTGTTGCTCCTTACAAAGCCAAGAAGGGCGAGGAGTACATGAACCCCAAGCAACTCGACCATTTCCGCCAAATTTTGAACGACATCAAAGCCGGCCTGGGCGAGGATATTGATCGTACCGTGCACACCATGCAGGACGAAGCAACGGTATTTGCCGACCCGAATGACCGCGCCACGCAGGAATCGGATATGGGCCTGGAGCTGCGCAACCGCGACCGTGAGCGAAAACTCATCAAAAAAATCAATGAGATGATCGCCAAAATTGATGCAAAGGATTATGGCTACTGCGATAATTGCGGTATCGAAATTGGTTTGAACCGTCTCGAAGCAAGGCCGACCGCCACCCTGTGTATCGACTGCAAGACCCTGGACGAAATCCGCGAAAAACAGATCGCGAAATAAACGTGGGATATCGTAGGGGCGCGATTCATCGCGCCCTGATTTTGATTTATTGTTGCATCAGAAAAAGGGCGCGATAAATCGCGCCCCTACCTATTGAATTGAATCGAAACAAAAAAGCCCCGCCAGTTTTGGCGGGGCTTTTTTAATGGAGGGACAGCTTATTCTGCAGCGGCAGCCGGAGCGGCCTCCGGTGCGGGCAGCAAGACCTTCATGCTCAGCTTCATGCGCCCCTTGTCGTCCACTTCCAGCACCTTCACGCGTACGATCTGGCCCTCCTTGAGGTGGTCCGACACGGCATTGACGCGTTCGTGGGCAATCTGCGAGATATGCAACAGGCCGTCCTTGCCCGGCAGCACGTTGATCAAGGCACCGAAATCGAGCAGCTTGACCACAGGGCCTTCGTAAATCTTGCCGACTTCCACGTCCGCCACGATATCTTCGATGCGCTTTCTGGCCAGTTCGCCAGCCTCGCCGCTCACACAGGCAATGGTAATGTTGCCGCTGTCGTCGATGTCGATGGTCGTACCGGTTTCTTCGGTCAAGGCACGGATGACTGCCCCGCCTTTGCCGATCACATCGCGGATTTTTTCCGGGTTGATCTTCATCTTGATCATGCGCGGCGCAAATTCGGAAACTTCGGTGCGCGCCTCCGGCATGGATTGCTTCATCAGGCCGAGTATGTGCATGCGGCCTTCGCGGGCCTGAGTCAACGCAGCCTGCATGATGTCGCGGGTGATGCCGTTGATCTTGATGTCCATTTGCAGCGCGGTGATACCGGTCTCAGAGCCGGCCACCTTGAAGTCCATATCGCCGAGGTGATCCTCATCGCCGAGAATGTCGGTCAGCACCGCGAAGCGATTGCCTTCCTTGATCAGGCCCATCGCGATGCCCGCCACATGCGCCTTGAGCGGCACACCGGCATCCAGCAGCGACAAGCAGCCGCCGCATACCGAAGCCATCGAGCTTGAGCCGTTCGATTCGGTAATTTCCGAAACCACGCGGATCGCATAGCCAAAATCCTCTTCGCTTGGCAACACCGCAGCCAGCGCGCGCTTGGCCAGACGGCCATGGCCGATTTCGCGGCGTTTTGGCGTACCCACGCGGCCGGTTTCACCGGTCGAGTACGGCGGGAAATTGTAGTGCAGCATGAAACGGTCGATATATTCGCCTTGCAGCGCGTCGATCTTCTGGGAATCGCGCATGCTGCCCAGGGTCGCTACCACGATGGCCTGCGTTTCACCGCGGGTGAACAACGAAGAACCGTGGGTGCGCGGCAATACGCCGTTGCGGATGGTGATCTGGCGCACGGTACGGGTGTCGCGGCCATCGATGCGCGGCTCGCCGCTCAGGATTTGCCCGCGCACGATCTTGGCTTCCAGCGCGCTGAACAGGTCGTTGACGTGATTCTTCAGTCCGGCGTTTTCGGGTGTGATGATGGCGGCCATCACCTTGTCGCGGATCGCGTTCACCGCATCGGTGCGCGCTTGTTTGGAGCGGATCGCATAAGCCTGTTGCAGCGGAGCATCAGCCAGTTCGGCGATGCTGGCAATCAGCGCTTCATCCTTGGCAGGCGCAGCCCAGTCCCACGCAGGCGCACCGACTGCATCGGCCATTTCATTGATCGCCTGGATCACCACCTGCATCTGTTCGTGGCCGAACATCACCGCGCCCAGCATGATTTCTTCGGACAACTGTTGCGCTTCGGATTCCACCATCTGCACGGCACGATCGGTGCCGGCAACTACCAGATCCATCTGTGAAGTCAGCAATTCCGTCGCGGTCGGGTTGAGCAGATACTGGCCGTTGGCATAACCCACGCGCGCTGCGGCGATCGGGCCATCGAACGGAATACCGGACAATGCCAGCGCGGCAGACGCGCCGATCATCGCGGGGATATCGGAATCGATCTCGCTGTCCGAAGACATCACCGTGGCGACGATCTGTACTTCGTTGTAAAAACTTTCCGGGAATAGAGGGCGTAGCGGACGATCGATCAAACGGCAAGTCAGGATTTCCTTCTCGCTCGGGCGGCCTTCGCGCTTGAAAAAACTGCCGGGAATCTTGCCCGCAGCATAAGTTTTTTCCTGATAATCAACAGTAAGCGGGAAAAAATCCTGGTCAGGCTTGGCATCTTTCCTGCCAACCACCGTAACCAATACCATGGTGTCGCCCAGGCTGACCATTACCGCACCGCTGGCCTGGCGCGCGATTTCGCCGGTTTCCAGCGTGAGTTGATGACTGCCGTATGCTAATGTTTTTTTATAGTGACTCAAGATAGACCTCTCTGTGGATAGCATGGCACGCAATCGCGCCACACGTTGCGACAAGGCGAAACAACACGGGCCGCATAAGCGGCCCGCTGGATACAACCTGTTACTTACGAATTTCCAGGCGTTGAATCAGTGCGCGATAGCCCGCGTCATTCTGGCTCTTGAGGTAATCGAGCAACTTGCGGCGGCGGCTAACCAGGCGCAGCAGACCGCGCCGGGAGTGATGATCCTTGGCGTTGTCTTTGAAATGTTGTGTCAAATATGTGATGCGTGCAGTGATCAAGGCCACTTGCACTTCGGGGGAACCCGTATCGCTCTTGGCACGTTGAAAGTCGGTAACGATTTGCGCTTTTTGCGCGGCAGTAATAGCCATTGGTTTTGCTCTCCTAAAAAAAGTGCCGCATTCTACCCTTGAATGCCCCTATTGCTCAACCCCAATAAGTGCAGTCTGTCAATAAGCTACATGCGCATGAGTTTCCAGCCCTGCAACCGACAGCTATTATCTTACCCGCCGGGCAGCCCTACCCTGCATTTGCCGATGTGTGCCTGATAAGCTTTCAGTAATTTCTCGGCAACACCATGACTTTCCGTCAATTTTCGAGTTAATGCCAGCAAGCTCTACAACCTATTTCACCACCCCAGCCGTTCCAGCCCCTCCTTGAGTCCCGCGAGCGCCTTCAATTGCTGGCCGTTGCCCGTACCCAACTGGGGGATGCCCTGTTGGCCGCCCGAACCGAACAGGCCGAACGATCTCGAACCTGTGCCTGATTCAGAAAAGTGGCCGTCGTCACCCCCGCTTTGTTCCAGATGCTTTTTGAGCCGCGCAGTCATCCGCTCCCATTCCGAGCTGACATCCCCGGAAATACCCTTGCCAACATTCCGCTTCACCTGCCGGTCAACCTGGCCTCCCCAGGCACCATGCCGATCCAGCGTGCTAAAAGACGAATACCGTTCGCTTGTGCTTTCCTCCTCGAACCAGGTGCGGATCAATTCGCCCGTGCGTTGGCTGGCATCATTTTCGTTATCCTTCGCGTGGTTGCATCCCTTGCTCGCCTTGCTATCGGAAGAGCGATCCTTTGACTCGTTTCCGTGCGAATTCGCCCCGGAATCAGCCGGGTGCCAGTTGTCGCCTCCTGAGGTATCGAAGGGCGAACCCGGGTGTCCCGGCGAAGTACCGGGGCCGTCATTGGCATTGTGGTCGTGGCCGGGCGGCGGCGCGTCTTCGCCGTTGCCCACCCCCTCGTTGCCACGGCTGACCGAGATGCGGAAAACATCCGAGGCGGAGAGGCTGCCGGCCATGCTGCCGTCGGCGGCAACGTCTGTCGCGGTGACCATGACATCCACAAAGCCGACGTCCTTCGGTGTCTCGCCCGAGAAGGTCTGGGTGGCGGCATCGAAGCTCAGCCAATCCGGCAGCGCCGAACCGTCGGCCAGCGACGCCGCATAACCGAGCGTGTTGCCCTGGTCGATGTCGGTAAAACTCCCTTCCTGCATCTGCCATGAGAAGTGCTTGTCGCGGGTGAAGTCCTGATCGGCCAGCGGCGCGACCAGAATAGGCGCATCGTTCGCCCCGTTCAGGAAGACATCCAGCACCGAGGCTGCGCCGGCAATGCCGTCCGTCGCGGTGTAGCCGAAATGTTCGACGACCTGCGCGGCGCGCCCCAGCGGCTGCACCGACAGAGAGGCATTGTCGAGCGCGTAGCTGTAGCCGCCATCCGCCGCAAGATTCAAACTGCCGTAGCTGCCTGCCCTGAGTCCGGCATCGGCCACGCTCAGCACGGTGCCCTGATCGACATCGCTGTCGTTGCTCAGGACATTGCCGGTTGCGGCTGGGGCAATATCCTCCTGCACGGAAGCCGCGTCGACCACCGCGACCGGCGCGTCGTTGAGGCCCGCGATGGTCATGCTGACCTGCGCGGCGCTGGTGGCTCCTGCCGTGTCGGTGATGGTGTAGCTGAAGGTGTCGGTGAGAATCTCGCCCTGTGCCAGCGACTGGTAGCGCTCGCCGATATCGAACACCAGGTTACCTGCCGCATCCATGCTGGCCGTGTTGCCCAAGGCGGTGATGCTGTCGAATCCGGCGATGGACAGTGCGTCGCCAGTATCCGGGTCGATGTCGTTGGCTAGCAGGCTTGCAGCAGTCAGCGTGGTTTGCGGTGCGTCTTCGCCCATCGTTGCGCTGTCGCCGTTGGCTTGCGGCCCGTCGTTGACGCCGGTGGCGGTGACGCTCACCGTGGCGCTGGAAGCCGCCCCCGCGCTGTCGGTCATGGCGTAGCTGAAACTGTCGATCACGCTCTGGCCTGCCAACAGGCTGTTGAATTGGCCGCCGTGGTCGTACACGACCTGGCCGTTAACCAGCGATACGCTCGAACCCAGTGCGGAGAGTGCATCCACGCCGACCAGCGCCCTGGTATCGCCGATGTCCGCGTCAGTGTCGTTCGCCAGCAGGGCACCGGATTGGATCGAGAGCAGGCTGTCTTCATTGACGGTCGCCGCATCGTTCTGCGCCACCGGTGCGTCGTTGCTGCCGGCGATGGTGACGGTGAGCGTGGCCGGGGTTGCCGCAATGCCATCAGTCGCCTGATAGGCGAAGGTCTCGGTGACGCTCTGCCCGGCCATGAGTCCCTGCACGGCGGCGCTGGCGTTGTCCAGCTCGTAGCTATAACCGCCGTCGGCGCCCAGCACCAGGCTGCCGTAGTTGCCTTGCAGCGTACCCGCATTGGCGACGCTCAATACGGTGCCTTGATCCACGTCGGTGTCGTTGGCCAGCACGTTGCCGGTGGCAATAAGGGCTGCGTCTTCCTGCACGGCAGCGGCATCGCTCGCTGTCACCGGCCCATCGTTCACGCCGGTGACAGTCATGGTAACGGTAGCGGTGCTGGTGGCCCCCGCCATGTCGCTCACGGTGTAGCTGAAAGTATCGGTGGCGGTCTGGCCTTGAGCCAGCGATTGGAACAGGGTGCCTGTATCGTATTGCACCGCGCCATTCAGCAATGACACTTCGGCGCCGGACGCGGCCTGCGAGACGCCGACGATGTTGAGCGTGTCGCCGTGGATAAAGTCCGGGTCGGTGTCGTTGGCGAGCAGTGTTGCGGTACTCAATAACACAGCGCCACCGTCTTCGGTTGCCGCGCCCATATCGGCATTGGCGGTCGAGGTATCGTTGACATTGATGGCGTTGAGCGTGAAGTTGCTGGTAGCACTCAAGCCGCCCGTGTCGGTTGCCGTCACTTGTACGTTCATGTTGCCCACGTCCCCGTTGCCTGGGATGCCGCTGAAGGTACCGGTAGCGGCATCGAAAGTCAGCCAGGCAGGCAGCGTCGTACCATCGGCCAGTGTCGCGCCGTAAGTCAGCGTGTCCCCATGAATGAAATCCACATCGCCGAAGGTTCCCGCCGGAATGACAAAGCTGAACGCTGCGTCCTGAAGGGCAGCATGGTCGGCAAGCGCCATACTCACAGTCGGGGCATCGTTGACGTTCGCGATATTGACGGAGAATACCGAGCTTGCCGTGAGGCCGCCCGTGTCGGTCGCCGTGACGGTAACGCTGTATCCGCCCACATCCCAGTTACCCGGTGTGCCGCTGAAGGCCTGCGTGGCGGCATCGAAGTTCAGCCAGCTTGGCAGTGCGCTTCCGTCGGCCAGCGTTGCGCTGTAGGTCAGAGCCTGCCCTGAGCTTGTCGAAGGGCCGTTGTCGATATCGGTGAAGGTGTTGGCAGGAACAGTGAAACTGAACGGTGCATCTTCGCTCGTTTGCTGGCCGGCAATCGGTGTTGCAACGATGGGCGCGTCATTGGTTCCAGTGATGCTCACCGTCAAGGTGGCCGGTGTGGTGGCGATCCCATCTGTTGCCTGATAGGCGAAGATATCGGTAACGGTTTGTCCTGCGGCGAGCGATTGCACCGCCAGCGAGGTATTGTCGAGGGCGTAACTGTAGCTGCCGTCAGCCAAGAGAGTGAGGCTGCCATAACTGCCAGCAAACACGCCTGCGTTCGCCACACCGAGCACGGTGCCTTGATCCACATCCGTATCGTTGGTTAAAACATTGCCGCTCGCCGCAAGGGTGATGTCTTCTTGCGCTGCTGCCGTGTCCGCTGTCGTCACAGATGCATCGTTCACCCCGGTGATGGTCATGGTGACATCCGCTGTGCTGGTTGCCCCTGCTGCATCGGCGATGGTATA
>JAUYGW010000131.1 GCA_030690245.1 Gallionella sp.
GACGTTGATCAGCAACTCCTTGAATAGTGCTTGCGCCTCGGGCGGATGCTCCTTGAGGTAGCGCGCGTACACCTCCTTGTCCTCGATGTCGTGCATCGCCATGCGCCGCTCGATGCGGCGGCCGATGGTGCTCTTTTTGTATTGGGTGAAGTCGTGGCCGGTGGCGCTGCGCAACTGCATCAGGATACGGTTCAGTCCGCCGGCTACGGTCGCGGGTGCTGACGGCGGCTGGTTCAGGGTGCGAATATCGGACAGTAACGCTTCCGGCATTTTTTCCACCGCCAGGACATGGGTGGCATAACCGGCATTGATGGCGCTGTTCGGCATACCGTCGTATTTCGCCGTGGCCGGCTCCTGCACCAGCGAGACGCCGCCCGCGCCGAGTATCGCGCGCAGCCCCAGCGTGCCGTCGGTGCCGGTGCCGGAGAGGATAATGCCGATCGCCTGTTCGCCTTGATCCTCGGCCAGGGAACGCAGAAAGGCATCGATCGGCATGCGCTGCCCACGCGGCTGGTCCGGCACGCTCAGTTGCAGCGCGCCGTGAAAGATCGCCATGTCGCGGTTGGGCGGAATCGCATAGACGTTGTTGGGAGCCACCTTCACCTGATCCTGCGCCTCGACCACCGGCATGGTGGTGGTGCGCTGCAGGATTTCGGTGAGAATGCTGGTGTGGCTCGGATCAAGATGCGACACCAGCACAAAGGCCATGCCGCTGTCGGGTGGAACCTTGCGGAAGAATTGCTCGAAAGCCTCCAGCCCGCCGGCGGAAGCGCCGATGCCAACGATGGGGAAGCCGTGCGCTTCCTGCGCTGGCTCCGGCTCCGGCGCTTCCGGGGCGGCATGCCTAGCCGGGGGTTTGGTTTTTCCGGTTGCCACGAGCGGATCCGTTCATATAAAAAAATGGGCAGAAATATTGTTATGCTTCAACGCGCCGAACTGCTTTCGCAGGTGCGAATTCATTCGCACCTAACCTGTTATTCGGGCGAATGAATTCGCCCCTACTCCACCGTCAGCTGCTTTTCCAGGTTCATTTGATGTACGGATGGATGCGAGAATACACCATCTCGGCTCAGTACTGGGCAAGCACCGCGAGCATCGCCCCGATATCGGTAATCTTGTCGCGCGGAACACCGCGCCGCGCCCCGCGCGCCACCTCCACATCATCGAGCCGTTTCCAGTCGTCGAAAGAAACGGCCCGCACACCGCGCCCGCGCAGCAGGGTATCGATCGCCTCGCGATCCGGAAGTTCGCGCGCGTCAAGCCCGGCGCCGTCGGCGATCATGTGCTCGACCACATGGGCGGACGCGCCCTTGTGCGAGCCGATGAGGCCCTGCGGCCCGGTGCATGCCCATCCGACGACATATTCGTTGGCAATCACGTTGCGGCTGACGGGATCGACGACGCGCCCGTCTTCGTTGGCAATAACCCGCGCTTTTTCGTCGTAGGGGACACCGGCAATCCGCTCGGCGGCAAAACCGATCGCAGGCAACACCATCCCGACATCGAGAACCTCAATCTCGCCGGTGCCGCGTGCGCTGACCGTGCCGTCCGGCTCAACCTCGAGGCGGTTCTTCTCGAGCGCGAGGCCGGCCACATTGCCGTCGGCGCCGGCGATCACTTCGGTCGGCGAGACGCGGAAGCGCAGGTGTAGCTTCCTTGTTTTTCCGCTAGGCGGGGTCTCCGCGCCGGGCTGCCGCGCGGCGTAGGACTGGAGTATCTTCAGGTTCTTTTCCTGCTGCGTATTGCCCGCAGCTTCAAGAATGACGCAGCCCGCCAGCTCTTCCGGGTCGACGATCGTGTCGACATCTTCCATCTCGCCGAATTCTTTCAGTTCGGGCGGCGTGAACAAGGCTTGCTCCGGCCCGCGCCGCCCGAGAATAAACACCTCGCGCACCTGGCTGTTGCGCAGCGCCTCCAGCGCATGTGCGGCAATGTCGGTTTTTTCGAGTTCGGCGGGCGTGCGCAGCAGAATCCGGGCGGAATCGATGGCGACGTTGCCGTTGCCCACCACCGCGACGCGGGACACCGACAAATCGATCTTCGCGTGGCGGTAGTCGGGATGTCCGTTGTACCAGCCGACAAACACCGAGGCCGGCGTGCAGCGCGGCATCCCTTCCCCCGGAATGCCGAGACGGCGGTCGGCCTCATTGCCCACCGCGTAGACGATCTGGTGATAGTGCTGGCGCAGCTCTTCCACCGTCACGTCGCGCCCGAGGCGCACATTACCCAGAAATCTGAAGGTGGGCCGCGCGGCGGTCTTTTCAAAAACGCGGGTGACAGCTTTAATATTCTGATGGTCGGGTGCTACGCCTCCCCGCACCAGCCCGTACGGGGTAGGGAGGCGGTCGAACATATCGACATGGACTACCGTATCGGTGCGCTTGAGCAGCGCCTCCGCAGCGTAGAAACCAGCAGGCCCGGAACCGATGATTGCGACACGCATGAACGACCTCCACGGCAAGAAAAATGTGTCTCGTATAATACAGCGCCTGAAGGCCGGGGCGGTTCGATATTTGCCATTCGCGGACGGCCGGTTTGTGCGGCAATTCCAGCCAATCGAGATTAGAAGCTTCCGCATGATCCACCTGATATTCTGGGGCGAGTTCAGTCTGCATATGTTGCTACGTTCAAGGACACTAGGCCGAAATATATAGGTATTTCGGCCTATATGAATTCCAAAATATTGTGTGTATGGTGCATTTCATAGTCCCCGGAGTTGAACGGGTGAAAACTTAGCGAGGCCCGTTCATACTGACATGATTACCCCCTCCCCCCGCGATCACCTTGCAGCAATTCTCCTCACATTGCTTGTGTTTCCCACCGTCGCCGAACGGCCGGAATTGTGGAGCGCCTTATGAAAAAGTTGTCGATAATTCTGAAGACCCCCGCGCAAGTAGCGATTGCGGTGGG
>JAUYGW010000140.1 GCA_030690245.1 Gallionella sp.
TGGCGGATTTTTCAGCGCCATGTGCCTGGCGCAAATGTTCCAGTAATTGCGCCTTGTCCTTTTCGGAAAGCGAATCAGATTCCTGCTCTTTGCTGACCCCGGCTGCCTTTAATTGCTCAAGCAGCAAAGCAACCGGCAATCCCAGTTCAGTCGCAAACTGCGCTACGTTCAATTTTCCCATTACCATCCTTTAGATACTTCCCGCTTAAGCAAACCAGGGTGCGCGTGCCGCCATAATCAACGTGTTGGCGCGTTCGCTATCCATGCCGGTAAACTCTACCAGTTCATCCCCGTCCAGATCCGCCAATTGCTCTTGCGTCGTCACACCTTTGGCCGCCAAAGTGCGCGCGGTCTGTTCGTCCATGCCTTCCAGCTTGAGCAAATCTTCGATGCCGTGTTCAACTTTTTCTTCGTTGACAATCGCGGCGGTCAACAGCGCATTGCGCGCACGGCTGCGCAACTCGTCCACCGTCGCTTCGTCAAACGAATCGATTTCCAGCATTTCTTCCAGCGGCACATACGCCACTTCTTCCAGCGTATTGAAACCTTCCTGCACCAGGATGTCGGCGACTTCTTCGTCCACGTCCAGTTTTTCCATGAACACTGCGCGCGTCTTGGCGAACTCTTCGTCATGCTTCTCGTTGGACTGCTCGACGGTCATGATGTTGAGTTCCCAGCCCGTCAACTCGCTGGCCAAACGCACGTTCTGGCCGCCGCGCCCAATCGCTTGCGCCAGGTTTTCCTCTTCAACCACCACATCCATGCTGTGATTCTCTTCGTCCACCACGATACCGCTCACCTCGGCAGGAGCCAGCGCATTGATGACATAAGTGGCAGGGTCTTCCGCCCAAAGGATGATGTCCACACGCTCGCCGGCGAGTTCGTTGGTCACGCCCTGTACGCGCGAACCGCGCATCCCGACGCAGGTGCCGATCGGGTCGATGCGCGGGTCATGCGATTGCACCGCAATCTTGGCGCGCGAACCGGGGTCGCGTGCGGCGCTGACGATTTCCAGCAGGTTTTCCTCGATCTCCGGCACTTCCAGCTCAAATAACTTGACCAGCAATTCGTTCGAGGTGCGCGACAAAATCACCTGCGGGCCGCGCACGCTGCGATCCACGCGCAACAAATGCGCCTTGACGCGGTCGCCGACGCGCAGGTTTTCCTTCGGGATCATCTGCTCGCGCGGCAACAGCGCTTCGATCTTGCCGAACTCGATCAGCGCGTTGCCGCGCTCCAGCCGTTTCACCGTACCGGATACCAGATGTTCCTTGCGGTCCATAAAGTCGCTCAGCACCTGCTCGCGTTCGGCATCGCGAATCTTCTGGAAGATGACCTGCTTCGCGGCTTGCGCGCCGATACGCCCGAAATCGATGGATTCCAGCGGTTCTTCGATAAATTCGCCAAGCTGAATATCGGCATCGCGCTTTTGCGCCTCTTCCAGCTTGATGTGCATGTCCGGCGTTTCGAATGTTTCGTCGTCCATCACTTCCCATCGGCGGAAGGATTCATATTCGCCGGTATTGCGATCTATCGAAACACGCACATCGGCCTCGTCAGTAAAGCGTTTCTTGGTCGCAGAGGCCAGCGCCGATTCCAGCGCTTCAAACACGACCTCTTTGTCCACGCTCTTTTCACGCGACAACGCATCTACCAGCAACAAAATTTCACGACTCATACTTAACTCTCCGGCTAACGCAGGGCGGGCTTGAAACTCGCCCCTACAGATTTGGCACTAAACGCGCCTTGTCCAAATTCGACAGTTCGATTGCCACCTGACTGCCATCCACATCCAACTGCAATATCCCATCGTTTACCCCGCCTATGATGCCGACGAAGTTTTTGCGTCCCGCCAGCGGCATGCGCAGCTTGAGCTGCGCCTGCTGCCCGGCAAAACGCACGAAATCAGCTTCTTTCTTCAGCGGCCTGTCCAATCCCGGCGACGAAACTTCGAGGCGATCGTAATCCACGTTCTCGACCATAAACAGCCGCGTCAATTGATTGCTTACGGTCTGGCAATCATCCACCAAAATACCTTCCGGCTTGTCGATGAACACGCGCAACAGCCCGCGCCCCGAGCGCTCGAAATCCACCAGCTCATAGCCCAGGCCGTTTACCGTTGTTTCGACCAGTTTCACTACATCCATAATGACAGCCCACAAATAAAAAACGGGCTCGAAGCCCATCTCAAAACGCGGCGCATTGTAGCAAAATTCGCGCTTAAAGGGAATTAACTTGGAAGGTATTGTTAGAAGGTATCCTGATAGCGCACCGTAATCGGATAACGCCAGTCCTTGCCGTAGCTGCGTTCCGTGATGCGGGTGCCCACCGCGGATTGGCGGCGTTTGTATTCGCTGATGCGGATCAGGTGCACAACCCGGCGCACATCGGCTTCCGCGTAGCCGCGCGCGATGATTTCCGCAATCGCAAGGTTCTGCTCGACATAGCATTCCATGATGGCATCCAGCACATCATAGGGCGGCAGGCTGTCCTGGTCGGTCTGGTCGGCGCGCAATTCGGCGCTCGGCGCGCGCGTGATGATGCGCTCCGGGATCACCAGCCCCAGCGTATTGCGGTAACGCGCCAGGCGATACACCAGCGTTTTGCTGACATCCTTCAGCACCGCGAAGCCCCCCGCCATGTCGCCATACAGCGTGGCATAGCCCACGGCCATTTCGGATTTATTGCCGGTGGTCAACACCAGCGAACCGAGCTTGTTCGACAAGGCCATCAGCAAGGTGCCGCGGATGCGCGCCTGGAGATTTTCTTCGGTGGCATCCACCGCGCGCCCGGCGAAAGCGCTATCCAGCGCGGTCAACTAGCACTGGAACATCGGCACGATCGGAAATTCGTCGTAGCGCACGCCGAGGATTTTTACCATCTCGCGCGAATCGTCCAGGCTAATCTGCGCGGTATAAGGCGACGGCATCATGACCGCATGGACTTTATCCGCACCCAGCGCATCGGCCGCTATCGCCAGGGTCAATGCGGAATCGATCCCGCCCGACATTCCCAGCAATACGCCCGGAAAACGGTTCTTGCCGATGTAGTCGCGCACGCCGAGACACAAGGCGCGATAGATGCCGGCTTCCTCACCCAATGCGGCAGCCTTTTCCCCATTCGGGCACAAATCGCGCTGGATTTCCAGCATCAACAAGGCCTCTTCAAACTGCCTGCCCTGCGCAGTCAGATTGCCGTGGCTATCCATCGCAAATGATCCGCCGTCGAAAACCAGTTCGTCCTGGCCGCCCACCAGATTGGCATAAACCACCGCCAGACCGGTCTCCGCGATGCGCTCGCGAATGGCGCCGTAACGCGCCTCCTGTTTGCGCATCGCATAGGGCGACGCGTTCAGCACCAGCAGCACTTGCGCACCGGCATTGCGCGCCTGACGGGCCGCATCGGCTTCCCAAATATCGGCGCAGATATTCAACGCAAAGCGGATACCCTTCATCTCAAACACGCAAGGTTCGCTGCCGTGGTCAAAGTAACGCTTTTCATCGAATACCGAATAGTTCGGCAACTCATGTTTGAGATAAGTCGCGGCAATTTCGCCATCCCGAAGCAGCGAAGCCGCGTTATAGCGTTTCCCGTCCCGCTCATGCGGATGTCCGACCACCACGGCGATACCGGAAGTTTTTCCGGCGAGTTCGGCCAATGCCTGCGCGCATGCCCGGTAAAAACCGTCGCGCAGCAACAGGTCTTCCGGCGGATAGCCGCACAGGCCAAGCTCCGGGGTCAGCAATAATTGCGCGCCTTGTAGTTTGGCCTGTTCGGAATGCTGCAATATCTTTGCAGCATTGCCCGCCAGATCGCCTAATACACAATTGATTTGTGCGATTGCCAGCTTCATTGTCATTCTTGAAAGCATTAAGGGACGCGCATCTTAACATCGCGATGTGCGCTTATTAAAGCGACAAAAAAAGCGGGCTGTTGCCAGCCCGCTTTTCAGGTTTACGCGATTAATTACTGGACGCGCACTTTTTTCTCTTCGCGGATGGTATAGCGCACCTCGACACGGCGATTAGCCGCACGGCCTTCCTTAGTGCTGTTATCCGCCACCGGCATGGTTTCGCCGTAGCCCTTGGCGATAATACGGTCGGCGGCAACCCCCTTCTTCACCAGATGCGCCTTCACAGCAGCAGCGCGCTTTTCGGATAATTTCTGGTTGTATGCGTCACTACCAGGAGAAGAGGTATGGCCTGACACTTCAAGGTCAGCATCAGGATACTTGCTGGCAAAATCGATCACTTGCTGCAATTTGGCATCAGCAGTCGGCTTCAATTTTGCAGACTCCTTATCAAAGCTGGCACCCTCGATGCGCACCGGTTTCTCTTCCATGATTACTTTCCATGCTTCCTTGGGTGCGGGTGCTGGTTTGGGCGCTTCTCTCACGACAGCCGGCGCTGCTGCAACTACGATTGGAGCCGCCGCAGGTGTATTAAAATAGTAATTTAAGCCGACCGTAAAATTGTCGTTTCTAAGCTTTGAACCCAGAGTCTTGCTTGCAGACTTAGTCCATTCGCCAGCGAAACTCCAATTTTGCGCCAACTTGTATTCAACACCCAAACCAAGATGAAGGTCGTTGGTATATTTAAACTGAGATGCAGGAAATGCGCCCATTCCGTTTGTACGATCCCAGCCCGCCTTCGCATAAGGCATTAAATTTCCATTCGGCAAACCAAGCTTTAAATCCAAGCCAATAGTGTTACTACCAGAATAAACCGCTACTGCGGTGCGGTTGGTTTTTTGGTTAAGGTCGGCAAAGAAGCTACCACCCAGCAGATAGCCGCCCATATCCCAGTTGTAGCCCTCTTCGAAACCAAAGGTTTCAACATTTTCCTTGGATGCTGTGGTCGCACCGGTAATATCTGAACGATTCAGACCTGCTTTAACACCCAAGTACAGGCCATCGAATTCACTGGCTTGCGCCGCTGTCATGCCCAGTGATGCGACCGCTAAAGCAACAAATATTGTACTTTTTTTCATTTTTTTCTCCTTGGTAAAGATGGACAATCTGACAAAACGGGAAGGGATGGGGGAGGAGTAGGTAAGAATGTTGCACACCCATCCGAGACTTGCTGTGCAAGCATACTACCAAATGTGTTAATAAATAGCTAATTATCTTAAAAAATCAACCCGGTTTGTCGCTATTTTCCAGCCCCTTCAGCAACTCCACCGACTCGATCTTGGCGAACTGCTCGGTAATTTTACGGCTGCTTATTTGCACATCATCCACATCCTTGTTTGCCAAACGAATGTGCTCCGCAAGTTTTTTCATGCGTTCGTCGAAACGGCGGAAATCCACGCTGAGCTTGCCTAATTCGCTCTGGATAATATGCACCTGTTCGCGCATCTGCACGTCCTTCATCACCGCACGCGCGGTATTCAGCACCGCCATCAACGTAGTCGGCGAGACAATCCAGATATGCTTCTGCATCGCATATTCGACCAGATCGGAATGGTAGGCATGGATCTCGGCGAATACCGCTTCGGCGGGCACGAACATCACCGCGCCATCCGAGGTCTCGTTGCGGATCAGGTATTTCTGGCTGATATCGTCGATATGTTTCTTGATGTCCAGCTTGAATTGCTTGCGCGCCGCGAGCTTGTCGGATTCAGCCAGGTCCTGGTCCAGCATGCGGTGGTAATTTTCCAGCGGGAACTTGGCATCCACCGGCACCTTGCCGGTCGGGGGCGGCAGGATTAACAGACAATCCACGCGGTTGCCGTTGGAGAGTTTTTCCTGGAACTTGTAGGCATCGGGCGGCAGGATGTTGCGCACCAGCCCTTCCAGTTGCACCTCACCGAATGCGCCGCGCGAACGCTTGTCGCCCAGCAGGTGTTGCAGGCTGACCACGTTCGTCGTCAACCCGTCGATTTTTTTCTGCGCCTCGTCTATCGTTGCCAGCCGCGCCATCACGTTGGTGAAAGTCTCGTTGGTTTTCTTGAAGCCCTCATCCAGCCGCTCGGCCACCTTGCCGGAAATCTGTTCCAGCCGCGCATCGGTACTCTTGGTCAATCCCTCGATGGTCTGGGTCAGCAAGTCGGTGTTGCGCTTCATGGTGGACTGGATCAACTCCTGCTCGGCGCGCCCCTGCTCCGCCAGCGTCTGCAAGGTTTTGCCAACCACCTCGACGCGCATCGCCTCCTGCTTCGTCTGCAACTCGGCGGACAAGACGGCGAGCTGCTTCAGTAACTCCTCGCGCGTGCCGGACAGGCCGTCGCGCTGTGCCAGCTGCAAGCCTTGCATCGCCTCGCGTGTCAGCTTGAGCTCCTGCGCCACGCTCTCGCGCAGCCGCTCTGAATTGTCCAGTATGGCCTGCGCCATGCGGTCGCCCAACTTGTTCAGGCCGTCGTGCAGATCGCCGAGCATCAGGCGATGTTTTTCTTCCAGGGCGCGTGTCAATATTTCCGGCAGTTCGGTTTGTGTCCGCGCAAGCGCAACCGCCCGCATCGCCAGCAATACCACGGCGATCAGGATGCACGACAGCACAACGATAGTGATGATTTCCAGCATGACAGAAGGACAAATAAAAACGCCGTGCAGTATAGCACTGCACGGCGTTCCACTATGCGCTGGGTATATTAACGACTAGCGCGCTTGCGTTCGATTTCCGTTAAATAGCGTTTACGGATGCGGACCGACAAAGGCGTGATTTCGACCAGCTCATCATCGTCGATGAACTCGACTGCGGATTCCAGCGTCAGGCGAATCGGCGGGGTCAGGCGCACCGCTTCATCGGTGCCCGAGGAGCGCACGTTGGTCAGTTGCTTGCCCTTGATCGGATTGACCACCAGATCGTTGTCGCGGCTGTGTACGCCGATGATCATGCCTTCGTACAGTTTGTCGCCGGGCGATACGAACATGCGGCCGCGGTCTTCCAGCTTCCACAAAGCGTATGCCACCGCCTCGCCGTTGTCCTGCGAAATCAGCACGCCGTTGCGGCGGCCGGGCATATCGGCCTTGACCGGTGCGTAGTCGTCGAACACGTGCGCCATGATGCCGGTGCCGCGCGTCATGGTCATGAATTCGGACTGGAAGCCGATCAATCCGCGCGCCGGAATACGGTATTCCATACGCACGCGGCCATGGCCGTCCGGCTGCATGTCCTGCAAGTCGCCGCGACGCCGGCCCAGCTCTTCCATGACCGCGCCCTGGTTGGTATCTTCCACGTCCACGGTCAGCACCTCGAAAGGCTCGCATTTCTCGCCGTTGATTTCGCGGTACACCACGCGCGGCTTGCCCACGCCCATTTCAAAACCTTCCCGGCGCATGTTTTCCAGCAAAATGGTCAGATGCAACTCGCCGCGCCCGGCCAACAGGAACACGTC
>JAUYGW010000143.1 GCA_030690245.1 Gallionella sp.
GAAACTGGGTATGATTTTCTGGTGCCTGTTTGCGTTCATCGCCAGCGGCTATGAGCACTCTATTGCCAACATGACGATTTTCAGCATCGCGCTGCTGGGCGAACATCCCGATACCGTCAGTCTGGGTGGCATGGCACACAACCTGTTGTGGGTGACATTGGGCAATACGATCAGCGGCGCTTTCTTCATGGCTGCCGCCTACTGGTTTGTTTCCGATCCGCCCACGGCAACCGGGGTTGCAGGTGTAAAAGGTGAAGTGTTGCTGGTTGATTTGGAAAATTGAGTATCGATGGAAATTGAAATTTCGCAAGCGGAGTATAGAGACTTCGATCAACTGGCCGATCTGCTCGCCGAACTGTTCACGCTGGAAAAAGATTTCTGCCCGGATCGCGAAAAACAGTTACGCGGGTTACGCCTGATTCTGGATAACCCGGCGCTGGGCAGGCTCTTCGTGCTGCGCGATCAGGGCAGGGTGGCTGGCATGGCGAACCTGCTTATCACCGTCAGCACGGCGGAAGGTTGCCGGGTGGCGGTGTTGGAAGACGTGATAATCGGCAACGAGTATCGGGGCAAAGGGCTGGGGCGGCGGCTGGTTGAGCATGTCCTCGCTTGGGCAAAGACAGGCGGGATGACGCGCATTACCTTGCTGGCAGATCGGGATAATAAAGCCGCACAGGGCTTTTACCGGAAGCTGGGCTTCGAGCATTCGCAGATGGTGGTGCTGCGCAGGCGGCTTATTTCTCTCTCAGGTTTGTAGGTCGAGTTAGCGCAGCGTGAACCTAGCGGAACACGATCGTCTTGTTGCCGCAGACCAACACGCGGTCTTCGACATGGTAGCGCAGGCCGCGCGCCAGCACGGCTTTCTCGATGTCCTTGCCGTAGCGCACCATGTCTTCCACGGTGTCGCCGTGGTCGATGCGCATGGTGTCCTGCTCGATGATCGGGCCGGCATCCAGTTCGTCGGAAACATAATGGCAGGTCGCGCCGATCAGCTTCACGCCGCGATGGTAGGCCTGATGGTAGGGTTTTGCGCCCGCGAAGGAAGGCAGGAAGCTGTGGTGGATGTTGATGAGGCGCCCGGCATAACGGGTGCATAGATCCGGCGGCATGATCTGCATGAAGCGCGCCAGCACCATCACATCGCCGCGCGACGCATCGAACTGCCGCGCGATTTCCGCAAAGGCGGCAGCCTTGCCCTGGTCATTTGGCATGGCAACGTAATGGAACGGGATGCCGTGCCATTCGACAAAGCCGCGCAGGTCTTCATGGTTGGAGATCACGCAGGGAATCTCCACTTCCAGCTCGCCGCTGCGCCAGCGATGCAGCAGGTCGTTGAGGCAGTGATCCTGCCTGCTGACCAGCAGCACCACGCGCTTCTTCACGGCGGAATCGCTGACCTGCCAGCTCATGCGGAATTGTTCCGCCAGCGGGGCGAAGCGCGCGCGCAATTCCGCCGCATCGAACGGCAGCGAGCCTGCTCTGATTTCCTGGCGCATGAAGAAGCGCTGCGTTTCCTGATCGGTGTGGTAGCTGGCCTCGACGATGAAGCCGCCATGCTGAGCCACGAAGCCGCTCACCGCCGCGACGATGCCGACCCGGTCCGGGCAGGAGAGCGTCAGCGTGTAGCGGTGTTTATTCATGTCAGTTCCTCAGTCTTGATCATAAAATTACCATGGGGGGCGTTTTTGTAGGAGCGGGCCATGCCCGCGAGGTTTTTTGTCATGTTTTTATTCGCGGGCATGGCCCGCTCCTACAAGAGAGCTTTAAAGTGCCATTCCCTGGTCACGCAGATATTCTTCATACGTGCCGTGGTAATCGGAGATTCCCTTGGCGGTGATTTCGATAATGCGCGTGGCCAGTGACGAAACAAACTCGCGGTCATGGCTGACGAACAGCAGCGTGCCTTTGAATTCCAGCAGCGCGGTGTTGAGCGACTCGATGGATTCCATGTCCATGTGGTTGGTCGGCTCGTCCATCAGCAGCACATTGTTCCGTTGCAGCATCAGCTTGCCGAACAGCATGCGTCCCTTTTCACCGCCGGACAGCACTTTCACGCGCTTCTTGGCATCGTCACCGGAGAACAGCAAACGGCCCAGCGTGGCGCGCACCGCCTGGTCGTCATCGTTCGGGCCGCGCCAATAGGTCATCCAGTCGGTCATGATTTTGTCTTCGGCAAAATCTGCGGTGTGATCCTGCGCGTAGTATCCGATCTTGGCCTTGTCCGTCCACTTGATGGTGCCGGTGTCGGGTTGCAGATCGCCCGCCAGGCAGCGCAGCAGCGTGGTCTTGCCGATACCGTTCGGGCCGATGATCGCGACTTTCTCGCCAGCATCGATGCGGAAATTTACATTGGAGAACAGCACCCGGTCGAAGCCCTTCGCCACATGCTGCAACTCCACCGCGACGCGGTGCAGCTTTTCGCGCTCGTCGTATTCAAAGCGGATGAACGGATACTGGCGGCTGGACGGTTTGATGTCCTCGATCTTGATCTTGTCGATCTGGCGCGCGCGCGAGGTGGCCTGCTTGGCCTTGGACGCATTCGCCGAGAAGCGCGCCACGAAGGCTTTCAGTTCGGCGACTTTCTCCTTGGCCTTGGTGTTGTCCGCCGATTGCTGCTCGCGCGCCTGCGTGGCGGCCAGCATATATTCGTCGTACGTGCCGGGGTAAGTGGTAATCTTGCCGTAGTCCAGATCGGACATGTGGGTGCACACGCTGTTCAGGAAGTGGCGGTCATGCGAGATGATCACCATCGTACAGGTACGCGCGTTCAGGATATTTTCCAGCCAGCGGATGGTGTTGATGTCGAGGTTGTTGGTCGGCTCGTCCAGCAACAGGATGTCCGGGTTGGAAAACAACGCCTGCGCCAGCAGCACGCGCAGCTTGAAACCGGGAGCGACCGCGCTCATCGGGCCCTGATGCAATTCGATCGCAATACCCAAGCCCAGCAACAGCTCGCCGGCGCGCGGTTCGGCGGTGTAACCGTCATACTCGGCGAATTCCGCTTCCAGATCGGCGGCGCGCATGTAATCCTCTTCGGATGCGTCCGGGTTGGCATAGATCGCATCGCGTTCCGACATCGCCGCCCACATTTCGGTGTGGCCCATCATCACCACATCCAGCACACGATTGTCTTCATAGGCGAACTGATCCTGGCGCAGCTTGCCGAGGCGCTCATCCCTGTCCAGCATCACATTCCCGGAGCTCGGCTCCAGATCACCGCCGAGGATTTTCATGAAAGTGGACTTGCCGCATCCGTTCGCGCCGATCAAGCCGTAGCGGTTGCCGTCGCCGAATTTCACGGAAACGTTTTCAAACAAGGGCTTCGCCCCGAATTGCATGGTGATATTTGCTGTGGAAAGCATGAAAAACTCGACTTCAGAAAATTTTGGAGCGCAATTTTAACACCGCGCGCACCGCACACCGAATTTAAACGCGGGCGCCGGTATCCGGACATCGGGACTGCCGGCTGAAAAGCACGGATTCATTGCCGCTATAACACTTTTAAAGGCATGGGAATCCGGCCTTGATGCGCCTGCGCGAGTTGAGTATAGTGCCTCGCCTGTGCTTTTTGCTCGAATGTTCAAGTAGTCGCAGTATCATCGCGACCTAAAGCTTTTTTGCCGCAAAAATTGCATTTTCAGGCCGGTCTGCGCCAGTTGCCAGGGTGCGTGTTTTCATTGTCAGCGGCGAAGGTGCTGCATATAAAAGGAGTAAATCTGGAATCATGTCAGCACACCCCACGGAAATTAAGTTGCATCAACAATCCCGCTTGCTCGAAATCGCGTTTGACGACGATGCCTGTTACCAGCTGCCGTATGAGTTCTTGCGGGTATCTTCACCTTCGGCCGAGGTGAGGGGGCATGGCGTCGGCCAGGAGACATTGCAGGTAGGCAAGAAAAACGTGGACATACTCGAAGTCCTTCCGGTCGGCAATTATGCGATGAAGATCGTCTATGATGATGGGCACGACTCCGGTCTTTATACTTGGGATTATCTTTACAGCTTGGGCAAACATCAGGCCGAGTTGTGGCAAGATTATCTGGAGAAGCTGGAAGCTGCCGGCGGAAGCCGTGAGCATGGCAACGAGCCCGAAGTAAAGGCAGGCGGTTGCGGAAGTGGAAGCGGCGGCGGTTGCGGGCACCACTGAACGGCTTGCCGGTCAACTTCGCTGCGCTTCAATTCTTCAGGCCCGTCAGGCCAGCCATTGAGTTAAAATGCCCAAGTGATTTGGCCAGCCAGTTTAGAATCCAACCTTTGTTTTTATATGATTTCAGGAGTGAATAATGAGTTTTAGCGAAGCCGATGTGCAAGGCGCATTGAAGAATTTGATCGACCCGAATACCAGGAAAGATTTTGCCAGCGGCAAAGTCCTGAAGAACGTCAAGATCGACGGCAACAACGTGTCGCTGGACATCGTGCTCGGCTACCCTGCAAAGAGCGTGTGGGACGAGATTCGCGCCATGATCGAAGCGCATCTCAAGGCGGCATTGCCGGGCAGCAGCGTCAGTGCCAACGTGACCAGTAAAGTGGTGCAGCACACGGTGCAGCATGGCGCGAAGCTGGTGGATGGCGTGCGGAACATCATCGCGGTAGCGAGCGGCAAGGGTGGGGTGGGCAAGTCCACCACGGCGGTAAATATTGCGTTGGCCCTGGCAGCCGAAGGCGCGCGCGTCGGCATGCTGGATGCCGATATCTATGGGCCTTCGCAACCGACCATGCTGGGCATTACCGGCCAGCCTACTACGGACGGCGAGCACTTCATGACGCCGATGAGCAACTATGGTTTGCAGGCGATGTCCATCGGCTTCCTCATCGCCAGCGATGATACGCCGATGATCTGGCGCGGCCCGATGGTCACGCAGGCGCTGGACCAATTGCTGCGTCAGACGCGCTGGGATGACCTGGACTATTTGATCGTTGACTTGCCGCCCGGCACCGGCGACATCCAGCTTTCGCTGGCCCAGCAAGTGCCGCTCACCGGCGCGGTGATCGTGACCACCCCGCAGGACATCGCGCTGATGGATGCGCGCAAGGGGCTCAAGATGTTTGAGAAAGTCGGCGTCAAGATCGTCGGCATTGTGGAAAACATGAGCACGCATATCTGCTCGAAATGCGGGCATGAAGAGCATATTTTTGGGTCGGGCGGCGGCGAGAAGATGTGCGCCGATTACGACACCGAATTTCTCGGCAGCCTGCCGCTGGATATCCGCATTCGCGAGCAGACCGATTCCGGAAAACCGACGGTCGTATCCGATCCAGACGGCAACATCGCGAAGTCGTACAAACAGATTGCGCGCCGTATCGCGGTCAAGGTCGCGGAAATGGCGCAGAACCGCACCTCGGTATTCCCGAAAGTGGTGGTGCAAAATACCTGACAGGAAGGCTGCGGGCGGTGAACCGTAAACCGGACTGCGGCACTCTGTTCAAACACTATGGCACTGAATACTGGAAAATCATCCCTGGCGTCACTTGAGCTATTGGAGGCCGGCAAGCTGCGCACCGAATTTCCGGAGCGTCGCCAGCAAGCCTTGGGGGCGGCTCAGGAGCGCCGCCAGCACCCCCAGCAGCCGGGCACGGCGTCTTCAGACCGGATTGCGGCCATGCTCGAAAATGCGCAAATGTTCAAGGATCTTGAATGGGCGCAAATCGAGGCTTTATCCGGCTATATCCAGCTTTATCGCGCCGCTCCCGGGGCAGTCCTGTTCCGCGAAGGCGATAAGGGCGATTTCATGTGCATCGTGCTGGAAGGCAAGCTCGAAGTGCGCAAGGAAGACAATCAGCATGTGGCTAAGGTTGTTACGACGGTATTTCCCGGCCGCAGCCTGGGCGAGATGACGATCGTGGACGGCGAGCCGCGCTCCGCTACGGCAGTGGCCGTTGCTTCGTCGACCCTGGCCGTTCTGACGCAGGAGAATTTTCTGCTGATCATGCGCGACAAACCCGCGCTTTCGGCAAAATTGCTGCTCAAGATTGCGCAACTGCTTAGCCAGCGCCTCCGCCTTACCAGCGGCATCCTGGTGGACTATCTGGAAAGCTGATTCGATTTTTGGTTGAAGATAACATTGGGGCGCGAACTATCGCGCCCCAATGTTTTTATCGATGGGAAATTACGCCAGCAGGCGTGTGCGGAGTTTGCCGAGCAAGCGCCCCGGCAGCAGGGCGCGGAAATCCAGCGGCGGCAATTCCAGGGCATCCAGCGTATTTTTCACCAGCAGGCCCAGTTCGGTATCGCCTTCCATGACCAGGCGGCGGCTGAAAAACAGCGTGTCCGGGTCTTCCTTGCGCATCGCGAGCAGGAAAAAATCCTGGGCGCTGGCACTGATGGTGAGGTCGGTTTTGTGCGCCGCATGGCGTGCCATCAGGCCTTTCGATCCGAGGGTGAAGTGAAACGCAATGCCGGCGTCTTTGACGCGGATGCAAATCTGTTTGCCGTGCAGGGGCTCCCAGACTTCATCGCGCAGTTTGTCGTTCAGCGCCAGGTTGATGGCCCGCGTAAAGATCAGCGAATGGGGATAGCGGGGCAGCAGTGAAATAAGGTTGCTGATGGGCTGCGGAATCAAATAAAGCTTCATGTCGGTTACCTTGCTCGATGGTGGCTAACGGGCATGGCAAATTTGCCGCCCCTGATGATGAAAACCGCCATGCCCGTTTCCCTCTCTCCTGACTCTCTCCCGCTTGCGGGAGAGAGGGACGCGGCCTCACTACGTGAGTTCATGTTGACGGGGTGTTGCGGATGAAATCAAGGCCGGGCTTGCCGTGCCAATAGCCGTTGCAGGATGCCGCCGGCATCAGGCCTTCGATCTGCGCCAAGGCTTGCGCAGAGGTGAGGCGCTGCTCCATGCCTTCCCGGAACAGGCGCAATATCTCGCCGGTATGGTGTGCCTGGGGGCTGACCCGCACCACGTTAATGCCCGCGTCCTGCAGGGTATCCAGTTCGCCGATCAGATTATGCACCAGCGCCGATTGGGTCTGGATGCCGTTCAGCGTCAGAAAGGGTTGCCCCTCGCGGGTTTTCAGCGCGAGGCCGTCCTCATAGTCGAGGCATTTGAACTGGCAGTCGTCTTTCTGCAAATTATGGTGGCGCGCGGTGAAGCAGCGTGCCGAAAAAGCCAGCGGCAGGCGCCCGTAAGCGAACACTTCGGTTTCAATGCTCGACTGGCGATTGCGCAGAATTGACACAAGCGACTCGCGCGACATTTCCACCGGCATCACCCAGCGGGCCGCACCCAGTCCGGCGAGCAAATCGAGGGTTTGCGGGTTGAAAACATTCAGGGTCGAACCGGCCACGAAGGGCAGTTTGTTTGCCAACAGGCGCACCGCACCCATGTCGTTGGCTTCCACGCGGAAATTTTCGTTGTCGGCGATCTTGCGCAGGGTTTTGACGTCGTATTCGGATTCGATCAGGGTCTGCGTCGAAATCACCACTTCCTTGCCGGCGGCGGCAAGCCGCTCCGCCATGTCCAGGTAGTCCTGCAGGCGCAGCAGGTGGCGGCGCGAACAGACGGTTTCGCCGAGGTAGATGATGTCCACGGGCGCGTCGGCCATCTCATCGTAAAAACTGAGCATGGTGTCGCGATCCCAATAGTAGAGGACAGGGCCGAGAGCTAATTTCATGTTTATTCCAAATTCCTTATTTGCACCACGAAGAACACGAAGAAAAACGGCGCGGTGCTACAAAAACCGGAGCCACACTTGCTGGTGAGCCGCCGATATCGTGAAACCCCATGAAACCCCTTCGTGTTCTCTGTGCCCTTCGCGGTAAAGTTTTTTTCAGGTTTATTTCCAGGGGCGGTAGTAGGCGCCAAGGGTCTGCTGCTGTCCTTCCGAGACCTTGCCGAGTTCCGCCATCCATGACGGCTTGACGGCAAACGCCCCGGTGTCGCGTTGGCAGTTGTCGATGGCCTGGCGCCATACCTTGGTGACCTGTTCGACATAGGCGGGGCTGCGCTGGCGGCCCTCGATCTTGATCGCGGCGATACCCATGCGCATCAATTCCGGCAACAGTTCCAGGGTGTTGAGGCTGGCGGGTTCCTCGATGGCATAATAGGTTTCGCCTTGCACATCGAAGCGGCCTTTGCACAACGTGGGGTAACCGGCATTCTCGCCGGCATCGTAGCGGTCGATGAGAATGCCGTTCAGACGCGATTCCAGCCCCTTGGGCGTGTCCTGCCAGCGCACCGCCTTGGGCGGCGAACACACGCCGCGGGTGTTCGGAGAATCGCCGGTGGCGTAGGAAGACAGCGCGCAACGCCCTTCCACCATCACGCACAGGCCGCCGAAACCGAACAGCTCGATTTCCACCTCGGTGCCGGCCATCAACTGCTCGACCTGGGCCAGCGCCAACACGCGCGGCACCACGGCGCGCTGGATGCCGAACATCTCATGGTAGAAATTGATCGCCTCGTAGTTGGTGGCCGAGCCTTGCACCGAAAGATGCAGGCGCAGGCCGGGATGGGTCTTCGCGGCATACTGCATCAGCCCGGGGTCGGCCAGAATCACCGCATCCATGCCCAGTTCGGCGGCGTTGTCGATGGCTTTGGTCCAGCGCTGCCAACCTTCGTCCTGAGGGTAGGTATTCAGCGCCAGCAGCACCTTCTTTCCTTTGGCGTGGGCGTAACGCACGCCCTCCTTCGCGTTGTCGAAAGCGAAGTTGAGGCCGGTAAAATTGCGCGCGTTGGTGTCGTCGCGGAAACCCATATAGACGCAATCCGCGCCGTTATCCACCGCCGTTTTCAGTGCCGGCAGGCTTCCCGCCGGGCATACCAGTTCGAGTTTTTTAGGCTGCATTGAGTATTTTCTCCTTGGTGACTTCTGCAAGAGCCGGCGAGGCAGATGCAGTGCAAGACGCACGGATGACGGGAATCGTAGGGTATGCCGATGCCGGCGATTCCGGACGCCGTTCTAAAAACTTCGCACCCGCTTCGGTGGGCAGCAGATTGCGGGCATTTGGCTCAACATCGCAAGACGCCGAAGCAGGTTCAGAGGGTGCTTCAATCCAGGGCGTTCCGGCCAGGCATCCCTGGCGGTGGCCTCGCCGCTTCAGTTCCAGCTCGATGCCGTTGAGCACATTCCATTTCTGCGAGCACCACTCCGGCGCCAGCAGGATGTCCTTTGAAGCGGTGCCGGTCACGCGGTGGTACACGATGTGTTCCGGTGTGCGCTCGATCAGGTCGCAGGCGTGGCGGATATACTCCTCGCGCCCCAGCGGCCGGTATTCGCCGCGCCGCCACTGATTGGCAAGCACGGTGTGTTTCACCACATGCAGCGGGTGCAGCTTGAGCCCGTCGACGCCGATGTCCAGCACCGTGTCGAGGCTGGCGTGGTAATGCGATTCGTCTTCACCGGGCATGCCGAGGATCAGGTGGGTGCACAAGGGGATGCCGCGCCGCCGCGCCTCGATGGCCACTTCCCGGTATTCCTTCAGGCCGTGGCCGCGGTTGACGCGGCGCAGGGTCTCGTCGAATGCCGATTGCAGGCCGAGCTCCAGCCACACGATACGCCCTTCCTCGCGGTATCCGGCGAGCAGGTCGAGCACTGCGCCGGATACGCAATCCGGCCGCGTCCCGACGGACAGACCGACGATGTCATGCTGGGCCATGGCCTGGCGATATAGCGCATCCAGTTCCACCACATCCGCATAGGTATTGGTATAGGCCTGGAAATAGGCAAGGTACTTCTTCGCCCGGGTCCGTTTCGTGATGGCGCGCCGCCCGCTGTCCAGCTGCGTTTCCAGCGTCTTCTGTTCAGGCCCGTTGGGGCTGAACGAGCTGTTATTGCAGAACGTGCAGCCGCCGATGCCCTTTGCGCCGTCCCGGTTGGGGCAGGTGAAACCGGCGTCGAGGGCTATCTTATGGATCCGTTCGCCATGCCGTTCAAGCAGGTATTGGCCGAAGGTGTTGATGTGATCAGAGAGTGCCATGATTTATGGCAGGAAGACTAGCATGTCCCAATGGCTTGTTCAACCGGAACGGGTCTATGGTTATTCCGTGATGCGCCATAACCAGGCATTCAAGGTTTGAAGGCGCTGGCTGGATCACTCAACCTGAAAAAAGCACTACACCACGAAGAACACATAACCAATGACTTACCAAGCGTATTTTGCTGGGTTAGTCAGATGGCTAGGTGTTACATCAGAAGGATGGGTATTTTCGAAATAACCTTCTGTTCTTCTTCGTGTTCTTCGTGCCCTTCGTGGTTCAACTACCGTTTTAAGGCTCAACGGTTGCCGTATTGGCCTGCTTGACGAGGAAGTTTACGGGGGGTATGTTGGACTCTGGTACTGTTGGTACGAGCAACCCTGGAAACAGAAGCATTCTCAGTGGAGGCCATGGCATGAAACTAACCGGTGCGGCAATCCATGATGAATCCGCCATTCAAAAGTGGCTCATTCGCCTTTTTGGTTGCAACAAAAGGCATGGGGCTGGAAGCATCCGTGAGACAAGGCCGGTAAAAAAACAGTTGCCGCTGTGGTTCGGGATTGTTTTTTTCCTTTTGGTTTTCGAACCGGCCTGTGCAAAATCAATCTGGGATTTTCAGGAACCCGTCACCCCGGTTGCGCGTGACTCGATAACCGCGAGCGTGGATTTCCTGCGCATCATCATGGGTATCTACGCCGTCGTTTTTGCCGTCTTCGCCTATTCCATCTTCAAGCATCGCAAGAACTCGGGCGCTCAGCCTGGAACCTTCACCGGCCCCCGCACCAGGTGGCAGTGGGCGTTGGCGATTTCTCCTTTTCTGCTGCTGATCTACATCGATTACATCTGGATGGGCATCCCCGCCTTCCATGCCATCTCCAGGATGGAAGATACCAGGACAGCGTCAGAAATGGTGGTCAAGGTGACCGCCAGCCAGTGGAAATGGCAGTACGAATATCCGGAAGAAGGAATCAGGTTCGTCAGCACCATCGCAACCACGCAAGACCAGATCCATAACAAGGCAGCCAAGGGCGAGCATTACCTGCAGGAAGTGGACAACCCGCTGATCCTGCCCACCAACAAGAAGGTGCGCATCCTGCTGACCTCCACCGATGTGATCCACTCCTGGTGGGTGCCTTCTTTCGGCGTCAAGCGCGACGCCGTTCCCGGCTATCTGCGCGAGATGTGGGTGAACATCGAGAAGCCCGGAACCTACCGCGGCCAGTGCGCCCAGCTATGCGGCGACGGGCATGCCTTCATGCCGATCGTGGTGGAGGCCGTGGCGGAGCCCCAATTCAGGGAATGGGTCGCGCAGAAAAAAGCGGAAGGTTCGGCGGCGAGCGCTGCTGCCGGCAAGGTCTGGAGCAGGGAGGAGCTGATGGCTAAAGGGGATGAAATCTATAACCGGGTTTGCATCACCTGCCACCAGGCCGGCGGCAAGGGTCTGCCCGGAACTTTCCCGGCATTGGCGGGAAGCAAGCTCGTCAACGGGCCGTTCCTCGACAAGGATGGCCGCCTGATCAAGGACGGCCATCTGGACCGGGTCATGAACGGCAAACCGGGCACCGCGATGCAGGCTTTCAAGGATACCCTGTCCGATGCCGAGATTGCCGCGATCGTGACCTATGAGCGCAACTCGTTCGGCAACCACATGGGCGACATGGTGCAGCCTTCGCAGGTCAAGGCGTTGCGTTAGGGAGGGTATATGACTGAAGCCATTGCAGATGTTGCGCACGATCACCGCCCGCCCGCCGGCATCATGCGCTGGCTGACCACCACCAACCACAAGGATCTCGGCATCCTGTACATGAGCTTCGGCGGCCTCATGTTTTTTATCGGCGGCGCCTTCATCATGGCGGTGCGTGCCGAGCTGCTGCTGCCGGGCCTGCAACTGCTTTCACCCGGCATGTACAACCAGCTGTTCACCCTGCATGCGCTGATCATGGTGTTCGGCGCGATCATGCCGTTCGCCACCGGCCTCAACAATTACCTCATCCCGCTGATGATAGGCGCGCCCGACATGGCGCTGCCACGGGTCAACAACTGGGGGTTCTGGATCCTGCCTTTTGCCGCAATCCTGCTGTTAATCCCGTTTTTCCTGCAATTCTCCGGCACCGGCAGCGGCGCTACCGGCCTTGGCTGGATGATGCACAACACCTCGCTGGACCTGCAAAGCGGCATCGGGATCGATTTTGCGATCTTCACGATCCATCTGCTGGGCATCTCCTCCCTGACCGGCGCGATCAACGTGGTGGTGACGGTGCTCAACATGCGTGCGCCGGGCATGACGCTGATGAAGATGCCGCTGTTCGTGTGGGCATGGCTGATCACCGCCTTCATGCTGATCCTGGTCATTCCGGTGTTCAGCGCGGCAGCCACCATGCTGCTGACCGACCGGCATTTCGGCACGCATTTCTTCGATGCCGCCAACGGCGGCGACCCGATCCTGCTGCAACACCTGATCTGGTTCTTCGGTCATCCCGAGGTGTATATCGTGCTGTTGCCGGCTTGGGGGCTGATCCCGCATATCCTGGCAACTTTTTCGCGCAAGCCGGTCTTTGGCTACCGGGCTCAGGTCTATGCGCTGTGGGCGATCTGTTTCCTCAGCTTCATCGTGTGGTCGCACCACATGCTGACTTCCGGCCTGCCGCTTGCCGCCGAGGTGTACTTCATGTATTCCACGATGGCCATTTCCGTCCCCACGTCGGTTCTGGTGTTCTGCTGGCTGGGCGCCATCTGGCGCGGCGCAATGACCTTCGAGACGCCGATGTTGTTCGCGCTGGGCTTTGTCGCCCATTTCGGCATGGGGGCATTGACCGGCATGATCCTGCCGGATGTCGCGGTCAACGCGCAGTACCACAACAGCTATGTGATTGTTTCGCATTTCCATTACACCTTTTTCGGCGGCGGCATCTTCGGCATGATGGCCGCGGTGTACTACTGGCTGCCCAAGTTCACCGGCCACATGTTCGACGAAAAACTCGGCCGGCTGCATTTCTGGCTGACGACGATTTTTTTCAACATGACCTTCATCCCGCAATGGTTTGCCGGACTGGACGGCATGCCGCGCCATATTGCGGACTTTGCGCTCAGGTTCTCCACGATGAACTTGGTCTCATCGGTGGGCGCCTTTCTGCTGGGGCTCTCGCAACTGCTGATGGTTTATATCGTGGTCAAGTGTGTGCGCGGCGGCCCGAAGGCCACCGGCCAGGTGTGGGAAGGCGCTCAGGGGCTGGAGTTCACCCTGCCTTCGCCGCCTCCGCGCCACACTTTCGAAACACCGCCAGAGGTCAAATGATGGACGAAACCGGAAAACGGAAACAGCGTACCGTGCAGCTGGTGGTGGCGCTGATGCTGTTCGTGGGGGCCATCTACGCCGCTACTTTTATCAAGCTGCCGGTATGGCTGCCGGCGTTGAAGTAAAAGGCGGTTGCGATGGATGAAGCGCTCAGACATAAGAACTGGCGGTTGACCATCAAGCTGCTGCTCATGGTGGCCGCCGCAACCGGATTCGCGTTTGCGCTGGTGCCGTTCTACGACCTGCTGTGCGAGGTAACGGGCCTGAACGGCAAGACCGGCGCAGCAGTGCAAGGTGCGCAGGCGTCGAAAGTGGATGCCGCGCGCTGGGTGACTGTGGAATTTACCAGCACCGTGATGCCGGGCATGAGCTGGGAATTCCGCCCCGCACAGACCAGGATGCGGGTGCACCCCGGCGAAACCGCCAGAATCAGCTATCTGGCCAGGAATCCGACCAACCAGGTGATGACCGGGCAGGCGGTGCCGAGCGTGAGTCCCGGATGGGCGGCGCAGCATTTCAACAAGATCGAATGCTTCTGTTTTCAGCGGCAGGTGCTGAAACCGGGAGAGGTGAAGGAGATGCCGCTGGTTTTCTTCGTCAGCCCGGAACTGCCTGCCGAGGTGCAGGAGATCAGCCTTTCCTACACCCTTTTTCCTGTTTCCGGATGAGCGCCAGATTCCCGGATAAACGTAGGAGGAGAACAGCATGAGCGAAACGCGAAGCGACCGCCATTATTACGTCCCGCCCCCGAGCCACTATCCAGTGACGATCAACCTGGGGCTTTTCATTCTGGCGCTGGGAGTTGCGCTACGTATCAATGCCATCGCTTCCGGCATCGTTCCCATCCTGGCGGGGATTGCCGTGGTTCTCTACGGCGCGTTCGGCTGGGTGGGAAAGATTATCTGCGAGGATGAAAGCGGGAGCTACCACCCGTGGGAAGACCGTTCGTTCCGCATCGGCATGGCCTATTTCATTCTTTCCGAACTTGCATTATTTGGCGCCTTTTTGCTGGCGCTGATGTATGCGCGCGTCTTTTCCCTGCCGGAACTGGCGTCCATGGACCCGCACTTCACGCTGTGGCCGGATTTCAAGGGCGCATGGCCGTCGGGCGGCCCGAAGTCGCAGGCATTTACCCCGTTGAGCGCATGGGGACTTCCCGCAGTCAATGCAATCATCATCCTGGCATCGGCCGTGTCGCTGATGTGGGCGCGCAGGGGACTCTCGACTGCCAATCACGGCCAGATGGTTGCAGGCCTGGCGATTGCGCTTGTTCTGGGCGTGGCGTTCCTGTTCCAGCAGGCGATGGAGTGCCGTCATGCCGCCGAGCTTGGCGTCACCCTGGCCAGCGGCGTTTACGGCAGCTATTTTTATATGCTGACCGGGGTGCATGGCGTGCACCTGATGGCGGGAATCCTCATGCTGGCGATATTGCTGCTGCGCGCTTTCCACGGGCACTTCAAGCCCGAAAGCACTGTGGGGCTGGATCTCGTTACGTGGTACTGGAATTTCGCGGTGGTGATTCCGGGGTTGCTGGTGTTTGTTTATTTTTACTGGCTGTAATCAGAGATGGCTCCACCTCTGCCGGAAGCCGAGTCAGACGCTGTCCGGGTTCAAGGTGCATGCAATTACCGCCGCCAGAAATGCGGCGTGAACAGGATCAGCACGGTGAAGATTTCAAGCCGCCCGACCAGCATGCCGAAGGTGCATACCCAGGTCTGGAAGCCAGTCAGGCCCGCATAATTGCTCGCCGGCCCGACCTGCCCCAAGCCTGGACCGAAATTATTGACACAGGCCAGCACCGCCGAAAAGGCCGAGATGAAATCCATGCCGCTGATCAGCAGCACGAAGGTCAGCGTGGCGATGGTCACGAAATACAGGAAGATGAAACCCAGCACCGCGAACACGATGTTGTTGGCGATCACTTGGCCGCCGATCTTCATCGGGTCCACCACTGCGGGATGCAGCAGCTTGAGGAATTCCCTCCCGGCCTGTTTCACCAGCACCAGCGTGCGGATCATCTTGATGCCGCCGCCGGTCGATCCGGAGCTTGCGGCGATGCAGCCGACGAACAGCATCCACAACGGCGCGAAGATCGGCCACTGCGCATAGTCCACGCTGGCAAACCCGGAACTCGCTCCGATCGAGACCACGTTAAAACTGGCATGGCGCAGCGCGGTTAAAAAATCGGGATATACGCCATTCCACCAGAGAAAAAAGGCGATGCCGAAGCAGCTGGCTAGAATGAGTCCCAGCGCCGCACGGGCCTCGGCGTCCTGCAGGTACACGCGGGTGCTCCTGCTGTGCCACGCCAGGAAGTGGGTCGCGAAGTTGATCACCGCAAACAGCATGAATGCGATCATCACGAATTCGATCAGCGGCGAATCAAAGTAGCCGACGCTGGCATCGTGCGTGGAGAAACCGCCCAACCCCATCGCCGAAAAAGCATGGCACACCGCATCCAGCCAGTTCATCCCCGCCCACTTTAACGCGCCGATGCAGACCAGTGTGATCGCCACATAGACCACCCACAGGTTGCGCGCTGTGTCGGCGATGCGCGGTGTCAGCCCTGCACTTTTCATCGGCCCCGGCATCTCGGCCTTGAACAACTGCCGTCCGCCGATGCCCAGCAGCGGCAGCACCGCGACCGCCAGCACGATGACGCCCAGCCCGCCTACCCACTGCAACTCGTGCCGCCACAAGTTGATCGCGGGCGGCAGAGTGTCCAGCCCGGTCAGCACGGTCGCACCAGTGGTGGTCATGGCGGACATGGTCTCGAAGTAGGCATCGGTGAATGACAGGCCGGGGATCGCCAGCAGCAGGGGAATCGTGGCGAAAACCGGCATCGCGGTCCACATCGTCACCACCAGCAGATAGCCGTGGCGGATCGACAGTTCGCCCTTGGAGCGGCGCGTCAGCAGCCACATCAGAAAGCCGATGGCCAAAGTCCAAACCATCGCCACCAGGAAATCCAGCAATATGGCGTAGTCGGCGTAGATCACAGCGGTAATGACCGGCAGGAGGTAGGCCGCGCTGAATACCACCAGCAGCAAGCCTAAAGCATTGATAACGGTCAGCGTGCGTTGCATTAATGCAAATCCCACGTAGCGAACCACCTGTCCCCCTCTCCCGGGGGGGGGTGTGGGGGGGCGGGGGTGAGGGGGACGGTCATGGCAGGCTTCATTATCATAGACGGTTTTGCCATGACCGTCAGAAGAACCCGAGGCTGACCTGGAACAACTTCTCGACCTTCTTCACCATCCGCTTGTTGATGACGAACACGATGACATGGTCTTCCGCCTCGATGAGCGTGTCATGATGTCCCATGATGACCTGGTCGCCGCGCACGATCGCGCCGATGGTCGCGCCCTTGGGCAGGTCGATCTCGTCGATGCGCCTCCCCACCACACGTGAGGATTGACGGTCGCCGTGTGCCACCAGTTCCAGCGCCTCCGCCGCGCCGCGCCGCAACGAATGCACCGCCACCACGTCGCCCTGCCGCACATAGGCGAGCAGCGAGCCGATAGTGACCTGCGCCGGCGACAGCGCGATGTCGATCTTGCCGCCCTGCAACAGATCTACATAGGCGCTGCGGTTGATCAGCGCAATCACCTTGCGCGCGCCGCCCTGCTTGGCGAGCAGCGAAGACATGATGTTGTTCTCGTCGTCGTTGGTCAGCGCGCAAAACACATCAACTTCATCGATATGCTCCTGCTGCATCAGTTTCTCGTCCGTGCCGTCGCCGTTCAGTACCAGTGTGTTGGTCAGTTCACCGGCCAGTCTTTCGCAGGATTTTTTGTTGTATTCGATCAGCTTGACCTGATAGTCGTGCTCCAGCGCTTTGGCCAGGCGGCGGCCGATGTTGCCGCCGCCTACGATCATCACGCGCTTGGTGGGTTTGTCCATGCGGCGCATTTCGCTGAGCACGCTGCGGATGTTGCCGGTTGCGGCGATGAAGAAAATTTCGTCGCCTTCCTCGATCACGGTACTGCCTTCGGGGATCAGCGGGCCGTCCTTGCGGAAAATCGCCGCGACGCGGGTTTCTACCTGCGGCATGTGGCTGCGCAGGAAACTCAGCGGCTTGCCCACCAGCGGACCGCCCTCGAAGGCGCGCACCGCGACCAGCGATGCCTTGCCTTGCGAAAAGCGTTGCACCTGCAGCGCCTCGGGAAATTCGATCAGCTTGACGATATATTCGGTGAGGATCTGCTCGGGGCAGATCGAAAAATTTACGCAGAAATTCTCCGCGCTGAACACTTCCGGGCGTTCCAGGTAATCGGCGGCGCGGATACGGGCGATGCGCGTCGGCGTATTGTAAAGCGTGGCCGCCAGCTTGCAGGCTACCAGGTTGACCTCGTCGCTTTGCGTGACCGCCAGCAGCATGTCGGCGTCGGCAATGCCGGCCTGCTCCAGCACCGAAGGGTGCGCAGCATTGCCGGTCAGGGTGCGCAAATCCAGCCGATCCTGCAATTGGCGCAGCTTGTCGCCATCGGAATCCACGACGGTAATGTCGTTCGCCTCGCTCACCAGGCTTTCCGCCACCGTAGAGCCGACCTGTCCTGCGCCAAGTATCAATATTTTCATTCTCTGTACGATCCCTGCAAAAATAATTTAGCCACGGATGCACATGGATAAACACGGATAAAAAATTCGTTCGACAAAATCAGGTTGCCGGGCGCCCGGCACAATTCGTTAAGGAAGGTCTGAACAAGTAGCCAAAAATGAAAACGCCGAATCCACAATCTGCCGCGAATGCTGAAATTGGCAAGAA
>JAUYGW010000151.1 GCA_030690245.1 Gallionella sp.
CACCCAGGCCGCTTCTGTGACCAGCGCGCGCGCCACCTCGTCGCGCTTTCGCTCGCCGCCGGACAGTTACGAGGTAAGATGGCGCAGGAGATGCTCCAGCCCGACCTCTTCCAGCATCGCGGCGGCGGGCGGTTCGGCCTCGGCGCGTTTCATGCCGCGGATCAGCAGCGGCATCGCGACGTTTTCCAGCGCGGTGAATTCCGGCAGCAGATGGTGGAACTGGTAGACGAAGCCGAGCGCGCGGTTGCGCAATTCGCCGCGCTGCGTCTCGTTCATCCGTTGCATTTCCTGGCCGAATATCTGCACGCTGCCGCTGCTGGCGTTGTCCAGCCCGCCGAGCAGGTGCAGCAGGGTGCTCTTGCCCGAACCGGATGCACCGACGATGGCGAGGCGTTCGCCGCGCTGCACGTCCAGATTGACGCC
Source organism: Gallionella sp. (assembly GCA_030690245.1). GTDB lineage: Bacteria > Pseudomonadota > Gammaproteobacteria > Burkholderiales > Gallionellaceae > Gallionella. The sequence continues at coordinate 424 of JAUYGW010000151.1, forward strand.
TTTGAGCACCGGCACATCCTCCTCGCCGATGGTGAAGGTCTTGCCTAAATCGCGGCAGGAAATGACCAGGCCTGTATCCTGCATTTTCGGGATCGCGGGCGTCTCGCCCGCATGCGGACGGGGACGTCCGCGCTCCCATCCTGAATCCTGCCTCTTATTCATAGCGCAACGCCTCCGCCGGTTGGGTTTGCGACGCGCGGTAGCTCGGATACAGCGTCGCCAGCAGGCTGATCAGGAAGGACATGGACGCGACCAGCGCGACTTCGTGATAGCGCAGGTCGGACGGCAGGTCGGTGATGTAATACACGTCCTTGGCGAGGAACTGCACCCTGAACAGCTGCTCGATGAACGGCACCACTACGTCGAGATTGAGCGCCAGCGCGATGCCGCCGAGGCTGCCGAGCAGCGTGCCGATCACGCCGATCACCACCCCCTGCACGATGAAGATTTTCATGATGCTGCGCGGCGATGCGCCGAGCGTGCGCAGGATCGCGATGTCGGCCTGCTTGTCGGTGACCGCCATCACCAGCGTGGAGACGATGTTGAACGCGGCCACCGCGACAATCAGCGACAGGATGATGAACATCATCTTCTTTTCCATCTGCACCGCGCGGAAGTAGTTGCTGTTCTGGTGCGTCCAGTCGTTGGCGTACAGGTCGGGCGGCAGCTGGTCTTGCAGTTCTGCCGCCACGCGCGGCGCAAGGTCGATGTTATGCAGCTTGCCGCTGATGCCGGTCACCGCATCGCCGAGCTGAAATAGTTTCTGCGCGTCGTTGAGGTGGATCAGCGCGAGGCTGTTGTCATAGGGCGCCATGCCGATTTCGAAGATGCCCGCCACGCGGAATTGCTTGAGGCGCGGCATCATGCCGGCGGGCGTGATCTGGCCCTGCGGGGTGATCAGCATGATCTTGTCGTTGAGCCGCGCACCGAGCGTGCGCGCCAGGTCGGAGCCGATCACGATGGTGAATTCGCCGCCGCGCAGATCGTTCAATGCGCCCACCTTCATCTTGCCCGAAAGCCCGGTGATCGCGGTTTCCTGCTGCGGGTCGATGCCGCGCACCATCACGCCCTGCACGCTCTGGCCGAACGACAGCATGCCCTGTCCGGCGACATACGGCGCGGCGGCGGACACCTGCGGATGCTGCGCGACCTTGTCCAGGACGGCCTGCCAGTCGTTCAGCCGCCCGCCGTCCGCCACCACTTCCAGATGCGGCGAAGCGCCCAGCATGCGTGCGCGGATTTCCTTCTGGAACCCGTTCATCACCGACAGCACCACGATCAGCGCCATCACGCCCAGCCCCATGCCCAGCATGGAGATCAGCGAAATGAAGGAAATGAAATGGTTGCGCCGCTTGGCACGGGTATAGCGCAGGCCGATGAACAGTTCGTAGGGTTGCAAGGTAGGGTTGCCGATGGTTGGAACGGGCGTAAGTGTGCCACAAGGCGGCGGGCGAAGCATCCTTTTACTAAGCTTGGAGGTATATGGTTTCAATCCTCGCCCGCGCCGAGGCGCGGGCGCTACTGTCCGCTCACAACGCCATGACTATCAACGTTGAAAAGCGAATTTTGCGCGAACCCTCGACTTTCTTGCCACCGAGAGTTCACACAATTAAACGGCGAAGGCAGAAAACATCCTTCGTCAATATGTTAGGGAAGGTCTGAACAAGTAGCCAAAAATGAAAACGCCGAATCCACA
>JAUYGW010000160.1 GCA_030690245.1 Gallionella sp.
GGGCGCGATAAATCGCGCCCCTACGGTGTTGCGCTATTGATAAAAAATTACACATTTCACATTACCTATTTTCAAGGAGTAAGCATGAATACTAATTGGCTGGCACAACCCTGTGCCGTATTGAACGAATCATCGCGCACAGCGGCGCTGGCGCGGCAGGAGCAACTCACCAAGCCGCCCGGCTCGCTGGGCAAGCTGGAAGCCATTGCGGTGCAATTGTCCGCGTTGCAGGGCACGGCAAAACCGCAGATGGAGCGTTTGCATATCAGCATATTTGCCGCCGACCATGGCGTGGCGGCAGAGGGCGTATCCGCCTTCCCGCAGGCTGTCACGGTGGAAATGGTGCGTAATTTTGCGCGCGGCGGTGCGGCGATCAGCGTGTTGGCGAAGCATTTAAATGCCACGCTGGAAGTCATCAACCTCGGCACGGTGTTGCCGGTCGAGCCATTGGACAAAGTTCGCGATGAGCGCATCGCCGCCGGCACGGCCAATTTTGCGCAGGGCCCGGCGATGACCGAGGAACAGTTGGCGCAGGCGATGCAAACCGGACATGCGGCGGTATTGCGCGCAAAACAGGATGGCGCGCATCTGTTCATCGGCGGCGAAATGGGCATTGCCAACACCACCTCGGCAAGCGCCATTGCCTGCGCGCTGTTGCAGGAATCGCCGCAGTTGCTGGCGGGTCCCGGCACGGGACTGGACAGCAAAGGGGTGGCGCACAAGGCTGCGGTGATCCAGCGCGCGCTGGAGTTGCACCGGGCCAACCTGGCGCAACCGTTGGACGTGTTGCGCCATGTCGGCGGTTTCGAAATCGCGGCGTTGGCGGGCGCCTATCTGGCCGCCGCGCAGAACGGCATGGCGGTGCTGGTGGATGGCTTCATCAGTACCGTGGCGGCTCTGGCCGCCGTGCGCATCCAGCCTGATGTGCGTAACTGGCTGTTGTTTGCGCACACTTCCGCCGAGCCGGGGCATCAGCGCGTGCTCACCGCACTCGACGCGCAACCCATGTTGCAGATCGGGATGCGGCTGGGCGAGGGCAGCGGCGCGGCGACGGCGGTGCCGCTGTTGCAGCTGGCCTGCGCATTGCACAACAACATGGCGACTTTTGCCGAAGCGCAGGTATCGGGCAAACTGTAATGTCCTGTCAACCGCAAATCTCTGATGGCCGTACTTGCATCGACATGCTGCGCCACGGTGAAACACGGGCAGGCAGCGTCTATCTGGGGCGTACCGATGCGCCGCTAAGCGAGCACGGCTTCCGGCAGATGGCGGAGGCTTTACAGAATGCCCCCCGCTACCACGCGGTGCTGAGTTCGCCGTTGGCGCGTTGCGCGGTATTCGCACAAGATTACGCGCAACAGCATGGCTTGCCGCTGCATTTTGACGCGCGTTTTCAGGAGATAGATTTCGGCGCATGGGATGGGTGCAGTGCGGCGGAAATCGCAGCCGCCGATGCTGGCGCGCTGGAAAATTTCTGGCGCGATCCGGTTGTCTTTACGCCGCCGCAGGCGGAACCGCTGCTGTCATTCCAGGCGCGCGTGCTGGCGGCCTGGCAGGAATTACCCGCGCGCTATCCCGATCAGCGCGTGCTGCTGGTTACGCACGGCGGGGTGATGCGCATCATTTTGTGCCATCTGCAACAGCGCCCGTTGACCGAGCTGCTCAGCCTGCCGGTGCCGCACGCTGCGCTGCATCAGGCCATTGTGGCGCATGAACCGCAGCAAGCCGCCCCGGTCTCGGCATGAACCCAGAAACCGCAATCAAGGTGTTTGTAGGTGCGAATTTATTCGCACATGACGCGTTGTTCGTGCGAATGAATTCGCACCTACACAAGCCACATAACGCTATCAATTTTCGTTACATTCATCTTCAACTGCGGTTTTTATAATGAAACCTTTTTATCCCCTGCTGCTCGCGATCCAGTTCCTCACGCAGATTCCGGTCAGTCTCAAACAGATTTATGGCGAACGCGAAGTCGGCGCGTCGCTGCTGTATTACCCGCTGGTGGGGCTGCTGCTCGGCGCATTGCTGGCCGGGCTGCACAGCCTGATGCATGGGGTGCCGGTGTTGCTGCATGCCGCCTTGTTGCTGGCGGCATGGGTGGTGATGACCGGCGCGCTGCATCTGGATGGCCTGGCCGACAGCGTGGATGCGTGGCTGGGCGGTATCGGCAATCGCGAGCGCACCATGGCGATCATGAAAGACCCGTATGCAGGCCCCGCTGCGGTGGTCGCCGTGGTGCTGGTGTTGCTGCTGAAATTCTCCGCGCTGGTCGGCCTGATGCAATGCAATAACGGCTGGGCATTATTGTGGCCGCTGCTGCTGGCGCGCAGCGCCATGCCATTGTTGTTCCTCACCACCCCTTATGTGCGCCCCTCCGGACTGGGGTCGGTGCTTGCCCGGCATGCGCCGCGCCGCGCTGTGATTATGATGTTGCTGGCCACCCTGTTGGCCGTGTTGGCCGTGTTGGGGATGCGCGGGGTCGGGCTGGTGCTGGGTTGTCTCGCCGTGTTCTGGCTGTTGCGGCGCATGATGATGGTGCGCCTCGGCGGCACCACCGGCGATACGGCGGGCGCGCTGCTCGAGTTAATGGAAACTGCGGCGCTGATTTTGTGTGTGCTGATGGATACGCGCGCCTGTTCATGAAGTTGTCCATGAGTATAGTATTCGGGAGTTTGCGGACTTTCTGCTAAAGTGCGCGCCATGAATATGACCAGCAGCCAGCTCTATTTGCGCCTCCTCGGCTACGTCAAACCTTACTGGCGCGCTTTCGCCGTCTCCCTGCTCGGCATGGTCGTGGTTGCCGCCACCGAGCCTTTGGTGCCCGCGCTGATGAAGCCCCTGCTGGACGGCACCTTCGTGCATAAAGATCAGGCGATGATGCGCATGGTGCCTGCAATCATCATCCTGATTTTTCTGGTGCGCGGGCTGGCGACGTTCATCGGCACGTATGCGATCAACTGGGTCGGCAACAAGCTGGTGATGGATTTACGCGATGCGATGTTCCGCAAGCTGCTCACCTTGCCGACGCACTATTACGACGACCACGCCACCGGCTCGCTGATTTCCAAGCTGACTTTCGACGTCACGCAAGTGACCAGCGCCGCGACCACGGTGGTGACCATTGCGGTGCGCGACAGCATCGTCATCATCGGGCTGCTCGGCTGGCTGTTCTATCTCAACTGGAAGCTGACGCTGCTGACGCTGCTGATGGCGCCGGTCATAGCTTTTATCATCCGCGTCATCAGCCGGCGGATGCGCACCAGCAGCCGCGACGCGCAGCGCGCGATGGGCGACATCACGCAGGTGATCGAGGAAAGCGTTTCCGCGCACAAGGTGGTCAAGCTGTTCGGCGGGCAGCAGTACGAGAGCCAACGCTTCAATCATCAGGCCAACTGGGTGCGCCGTTATGCGATGAAACAGGCTTCGGCGGCGGCGGCGAACGTACCCATCGTGCAGATGGTCGCGGCCATCGCGCTTGCCGTGATCGTCTATCTCGCAACGCTGCAATCGCAGGCCGACGAGACCACGGTGGGCGGCTTCGTCTCGTTCATCATGGCGATGCTGATGCTGACCGCGCCGCTCAAGCGGCTGGCCGGGGTCAGCGAATATTTGCAACGCGGGCTCGCAGCGGCGGAGAGCGTATTCGCCCTGCTCGATACCGAAGGCGAAACTGACAGCGGCACGCAGACGGTAGGCAGGGTGCGCGGCGAACTGCAATTCGATCACGTGCAGTTTGCCTACGGCACGGACGGACGGCATGCGCTGCGGGACATCACGCTGCATATTCGCGCCGGGGAGAATGTCGCGCTGGTCGGCGCATCGGGCAGCGGCAAGACCACGCTGGCCAATCTGGTGCCGCGCTTCTACGTGTCGACCGGCGGGCGCATCACATTGGACGGTCACGACACTAACGACCTGACGCTGGCCAGCCTGCGCGCCAACATCGCGCTGGTTAGCCAGGAGGTGGTGCTGTTCAACGACACGGTCGCGGCCAACATCGCCTACGGACAAATGCGCGAAGTCGGCGAGGCGGAAATCGTCGCCGCCGCGACCGCCGCGCATGCGCTGGAATTCATCCGCGAATGGCCGGAAGGGTTGAACACGCTGGTCGGCGAACGCGGCGTGAAACTGTCCGGCGGGCAGCGCCAGCGTATCGCCATCGCGCGCGCGATCCTCAAGGATGCGCCGATCCTGATCCTCGACGAGGCGACCTCCGCGCTGGATTCCGAATCCGAACGCCACGTACAGGCCGCGCTGGAAACCTTGATGCGGGGACGCACCACATTGGTCATCGCGCATCGCCTGTCCACCATCGAAAAGGCGGATCGGATCGTCGTGTTGCAAAAAGGCGAAATCGCCGAGATCGGCACACATCGCGAGCTGCTGGAAAAAAATGGCGTGTATGCGCAGTTGCACCGTATCCAGTTCGCGGTGACCGGCGACGCATAAGCCGGAATGGAAATCGTCACCATTCTGCTCTGGATGTTGGCTGCGCTGCTGGTGATTGCGGGTATCGCCGGTCTGGTGTTACCCGCCATTCCCGGCGCAGCCGTGATTTTTGCCGGGCTCGTTCTGGCGGCCTGGATCGAGGATTTTGCATATGCCGGAGCCGGCATATTTTCGATACTCGCCGCCCTGGTCATCCTGACTTATGTCGTGGATTTCGCCGCAAGCGTTCTGGGCGCCAAGTACTTCGGCGCATCGCGGCGCGCCATGGCAGGCGCGATGTTGGGCGCGATCTTGGGGATATTCTTCGGCTTGCCCGGCCTGTTGCTCGGCCCCTTCGCCGGCGCGGCGATCGGCGAATTCTCCGAGCAGCGCCATCTCGGGGCGGCGGGGCGAGCCGGCTTGGGCGCCACGCTCGGGTTGGCGCTGGGCGTCGCCGTCAAACTGGCGCTGGCTTTCGCCATGCTCGCCGTGTTTGCGGCGGCGCGTTTCATGATGTAGATCATGGAACACTGATGCAATCCGAAATAGACTCCAAGTTGACGCAATAGCAGCAAAAGCCTAAATTGCATTAGTCCCACCCAACCACAAGGAGATAATCATGGCCGTTCTCGTCTGCAAGCCTGCCCCCGATTTCAATGCTTCCGCCGTGATGGGCAACAACGAAATCAACAATAATTTCAATTTGAAAAAGCATATCGCCGGCAAATACGCCGTGCTGTATTTTTACCCGCTGGATTTCACCTTCGTCTGCCCTTCCGAAATCATCGCGTTCGACCATCGTCTCGAAGAGTTCAAGAAGCGCAATGTCGAGGTGATCGGTGTTTCCATCGACTCGCATTTCACGCATCTGGCGTGGAAGAACACGCCCGTCGAAAAGGGCGGCATCGGGCAGGTGCGCTATCCGCTGGTGGCGGACATCAAGCACGAAATCTGCAAGGCCTACGATGTCGAGGCCGATGGCGGGGTAGCGTTCCGCGGCTCGTTCCTGATCGACCGCGCCGGCGTGGTGCGCCACCAGGTGGTGAACGACCTGCCGCTGGGGCGCAACATCGACGAAATGCTGCGCATGGTGGATGCACTGCAATTCACCGAGGAGCACGGCGAAGTCTGCCCGGCAGGCTGGAGCAAGGGCAAGGCGGGCATGAATGCCTCGACCGAAGGGGTGGCGAAATACCTGGCCAATCACGCCAAGGAACTGTAAACCCGCCGTTTCGCTGCGCTTCATTACGCTTGCTCTGGTAGGGGCGAATTTATTCGCACGTAACACTTTGTTCGGGCGAATGAATTCGCCCCTACCACACAACCAACTGCGTTTTTTAGCGAGTAGCAAGTAGCCCGCATTGCGCTGCGCTTCATGCGGGCTACGCTTTCCGGGAGCCGCTCGTCGTTCTCGGCGGCATCGTGGTGACCCGCACCGTGATCGCCTTTTTTCTCAACAAGAACCTGGAAGAGTTGTCCTGAAAAACAAGCTGGCGGCTTGCCCTGCGGCGCAGGGCTGCTAGAATCCAGCCGTCCTTGTTCTGAGCGAGTGCCCATCATGCTGGTCGGTTTCGTCTTCCTGTATCTGGTCCTTTCAATCGGCATCGGCATGTATGCGGCCACCAGGGTTCACAACGCGCGCGATTACATTACCGCCGGACGCTCCCTGCCGATGTACATCGTGCTGGCCATGGTGTTCGCCACCTGGTTCGGGGCCGAGACCGTGCTCGGCATTCCCGCCACCTTCCTCGAAGAAGATCTGGGCGGGCTGATCTCCGATCCGTTCGGCGCCTCGCTGTGCCTGATCCTGTTCGGCCTGTTCTTCGCGCGCAAGCTCTATCGCATGAACCTGCTGACCATCGGCGACTTCTACCGCCAGCGCTATGGCCGCAAGGTCGAGGTCATCGCGGGTATCGCCATCGCGCTGTCCTATCTCGGCTGGGTGTCGGCGCAGGTCACCGCGCTGGGGCTGGTATTCAACGTGCTGTCCGACGGGTCGATCACCCAGGCGCAAGGCATCCTGATCGGCGCGGCGGTGGTGCTGCTCTACACGCTGTACGGCGGCATGTGGTCGGTGGCGCTCACCACCTTCGTGCAGATGATTGTCATCGTCATCGGCCTGATCTACATTTCGATGCTGCTGGCCGATATGACCGGCGGTGTCGCGCCGGTGATCGAGCATGCAGCCAACAACGCCAAGTTCAATTTCTGGCCCGATCTGAATGCGGTGGCGATGATTGCCTTTATCTCCGGCCTGCTCACCATGGGCTTCGGCTCCATCCCGCAGCAGGATGTGTTTCAGCGCGCCAACTCCTCGAAGAACGAAAACGTCGCGGTGTGGGGCACGGTGCTGGGCGGCGTGGCCTATTTCCTGTTCGCTGCGGTGCCGCTGTTCATGGCCTACTCGGCCAATCTGATCGACCCGGCTCTGACCGCGCAGTGGCTCTCCGAGGACAGCCAGAAGCTGTTGCCGGAGCTGGTCAAGGCGCATCTGCCGCTATTCGCGCAGGTGATCTTCTATGGCGCGCTGTTGTCGGTCATCATGAGCACGGCTTCCGGCACCCTGCTCGCGCCCTCGGTCACGCTCTCGGAGAACGTGCTCAAGGGCTGGATCACGCGCAAAAACCTGTCCGACCACAAGATGCTGGCGATGACGCGCTGGGTGGTGGGCATCTTCGCGCTGTGCGTCACCCTTTACGCGCTGTGGGCGCTGGATCGTGAGACCGGCATCCACCAGATGGTGGAGAACGCCTACAAGGTGACGCTGGTGCTGGCCTTCACGCCGCTGGTGGCCGGCCTGTACTGGAAGCGCGCCACCACGTACGGCGCCTACTGGGCGATGGGGCTGGGGTTGGCGACCTGGCTGCCGATGGAGTTTCTGGCACCGGAAGCCGCGCTGCCGCCGCAATTCGCCGGCTTCCTGATGAGCATCGCCGGCATGGTGGCCGGCTCGCTGCTGCACCGGCAGCCGGAACATGCGTCACCGCATGCCGTCAGCCGGGCCGAGTGATTCTGTCACATGTTTGTCACACAAGCTTCATACTCTTGCCATTCCGATTGAACGTGGCCGAGCGATGATGAATGCGAAAATCCTGATTGTGGAAGATGAACCGGTGATCCAGGAGTTGCTGGCGTTCAATGTGACGCAGGCGGGCTTTCAGGCGTTGCGCGCCGAGGATGCGGATAGCGCGTGGCAGCAAATACGGAACAATGCGCCGGATCTGATCCTGCTGGACTGGATGCTGCCGAACACCAGCGGCGTGATTCTGGCGAAACAGCTGCGCAGCGATACCGCTACCCGCGACATCCCGATTATCATGCTGACCGCGCGCGGAGAAGAGCGCGACAAGGTGCTGGGGTTGGAGTCGGGCGCGGACGATTACATTACCAAGCCGTTTTCGCCGCGCGAGCTGATGGCGCGCATCCGCGCCGTGTTGCGCCGCCATGTTCCGCAAAGGCAGGATGAAGTGGTGGCAGCAGGCGGCCTGGAACTGCTGCCGGCCGCGCATCGCGTGACCGCAAAGGGTGCGGCAATAGAGCTCGGCCCCACCGAGTTCCGCCTGCTGCATTTCTTCATGACCCACGCGGAGCGGGTATACAGCCGCACGCAATTGCTCGATCAGGTGTGGGGCACGCAGGTGTTCGTCGAGGAACGCACGGTGGACGTGCATATCCGCCGCCTGCGCGCGGCGCTAGAACCGGCGGGAATGGATAGCCTGATTCAGACGGTGCGCGGCAGCGGTTACCGTTTTTCGGTTAATTAAGGAGAATTTTTTGCAGGGTTTCTGGCTTCGTTTAAGCATCCCCATCGTGCTCGTCACGCTGTTCGCGTTGCTGCTGTGGGGGGTGTTTTCGGCCATGCCGGCGGTGCTGTTCATGCTGCTGGTGCTGCTGATCGTGATGGTGCTCCATGCCCGGCAGCTCTACAGGTTGGGGCGATGGCTGCAGGATGCGCGCATTGAAACCATCCCCGAAGCGGGCGGTATCTGGGATGAGGTATTTTCCCAGCTGTACAAAATGGTCAAGCGCCATAACCAGACCAAGCTGGAACTGGCCACCGAGTTGCAGCACATCGAACAGGCCACTGCCGCCTTGCCGGAGGGCGTGGCGATCCTGAACGAGGCGAACCGCATCGAATGGTGCAACCCGCTCGCACAGCAGCACTTCGACCTCGATCTCGAACACGACTTCATGCAGGACATCACCTATCTGGTGCGCCAGCCGGAGTTCGTCGAATACCTCCATGAATCCCTTTCTAGGGAATCCCTTCTTGGTGAATCCAGTTTCAGCGAACCGCTGGTGATGCGTCCGTCGCGCCATGACGACATGGTGTTATCGATCAAGCTCATTCCCTACGGCGTGAACAAGCGCTTGCTGATCAGCCGCGACATCACGCAACTGGAGCGCATCGAGGCCATGCGCCGCGATTTTGTCGCGAACGTTTCGCATGAACTGCGCACGCCGCTGACCGTGGTGAACGGCTTCGTCGAAAACCTGCAGGACATGCCCGACCTCAGCCGCGATGATGCGCGGCGCGCGTTGCAGCTGATGGCCGAACAAACCCGCCGCATGGAAAACCTGGTCGCCGATCTGCTTACCCTGTCGCACCTAGAAAACGACCACAGCCCGCTGCTTGAAGAAACGGTGGATATGGGCGCCCTGCTCGACGAGATTTACCGGGAAGGCCAGTTGCTGAGCGGCGGCTCGCATACCTTGCGCCTCGAAGTGGCGAGCGATGCAAAATTGCTCGGCAATCGCGAAGAGCTGCGTAGCGCGTTCGGCAATCTGCTCAGCAATGCGATCCGCTACACGCCGGAAGGCGGGTCGATTCTGTTGCGCTGGGCAGAGCGCAGCAGCCAGCCGGTATTTTCGGTGCAGGACAGCGGCATCGGCATCGCCGCGCAGCATATCCCGCGCCTGACCGAACGCTTCTACCGGGTGGACCGCAGCCGCTCGCGCGAAACGGGCGGAACCGGCCTGGGCCTGGCGATCGTCAAGCACATCGCGATGCGCCACCAGGCCAAGCTCGAAGTATTGAGCGATGAAGGCAAGGGCAGCACCTTCGCGCTGGTGTTCCCGATCAAGCGGGCATCGCACTGACGCAACGCCGGCGCAGCCGGAGCATCGCCGATCCGCTGCATGCCATTCGCGCTGGCTGACATCAATCAGGAAAGTAAGTCATGACGAGCCAAATAGGCCCGGCCATCCTGAATGATCCCCCAAGAGGCCGGGTTTTCAGCTGAATGGTAATCCATGACCATGTTGGATTTTTTGAGATCTTCGAGATGAAATAAGGTAAGTTGAACCCCGGCCCCCAGGAGCGTTGAAATTTGCGCTGGCTCCAGCCTTTCGTGCTGCAACAGCAATATGAGTATTTTTTCTTTAATATTATCAAGATACTCGTTATGAGATTCTTCGTTTTGCATTATGTCTCTCTCCGCCGCATTTCCTGCCCAGATCGCTTACCTGAGACTTAAGAACAGCATTTTTCGTATTATATTGCGTCAGGCTCGGACGAATAGAGCG
>JAUYGW010000164.1 GCA_030690245.1 Gallionella sp.
CTTTGGCGCTTTCCTCGACCCGGTCGCCGACAAGCTGATGGTGGCGGCCGCTTTGATCGTGCTGGTCAAATTGGGGCGCGCCGACGCGATCATCGCCTTCATCATCATCGGGCGCGAAATCACCATTTCCGCGTTGCGCGAGTGGATGGCCAAGCTCGGCGAAAGCAGGAGCATCGCGGTTTCCATGCTGGGCAAAATCAAAACCGTTTTTCAGATGCTCGCGATCTTGCTGCTGCTCTACCATGAACGCCTGCTGGGGGGCGATTGCCAGATGATCGGCTCGTTGCTGCTGTATCTTGCCGCGTTGCTTACCTTATGGTCGATGGGCTATTACCTGATGCTGGCCTCGCCCAAGCTGAAAAAATACCAAAACTAAATTGATTTATAAGCCTGCGTCTGTATAATGCGCAGCCTTCGGGGTGTAGCGTAGCCTGGTAGCGCGCCTGCTTTGGGAGCAGGATGTCGGGAGTTCGAATCTCTCCACCCCGACCAGGTTTGTTTCAAAAAATTCAGATAGACTCGAAAAAGAATTGTGCCCGTAGCTCAACCGGATAGAGCACCAGCCTTCTAAGCTGGGGGTTGCAGGTTCGATTCCTGTCGGGCACACCAGTGTCGGACAAGCAAAGTTCAGTGGTGGCTGTAGCTCAGTTGGTAGAGTCCCGGATTGTGATTCCGGTTGTCGTGGGTTCGAGCCCCATCAGTCACCCCATATTTAGTGCGTTGCAGCGGTATTGCCAACCATTAAGTGTCTAATAAAACCCCATCTGTCTAATACTTTTTGCGAAGCGGCTCAATTTTTTGTGTGCCGCGAGCGTAGTGACGCTTTGTCACGGCATCGCTTGAATGAGCCAGCATAGCGGTCGCATCCTGTCCGAGCTCGATGGCTTCAGTGGCTACTTTTGCGCGCAAGTCGTTCTCGGCGAATGTCTCTGTCAGGCTTCCAGCTTCCATCGATTTTGCCATAGCGCGCGCCCATGCGCTCTTGAATCCGCTTTGCGTCATGGCTGTTCCATCGCGCTGCGAGTTGAACAGGTATAGGCTGGTGATGCGGTGGTGCATGGCTTTGATGGTGTTGATCGCCAGGTGCAGATCGTCGTTCCAGGTGAAGAGCAGGCGCTTGTCGCGCTTGCCTGTCTTGACGAACAGTCCGTCATCACGCAACTGATCGAGGCGGATGTTGAGCATGTCACCCTGGCGCAGGCCGGTGAGCAGCTTGAGGCGGATGTAGGCTTTCAGCCAGTCCGGACAGTGCGGCAGGAAGGCAACGATCTCGCTGTCCAGCACTTCCCGTGTGCGTGGGCTTTCTTCGTTGCGGCGCACCTGTTTGCATGGATTGGTGTTGATCAGCCCCATGCGGATCGCCTGATCCATCACGTTATTTAATACGGCCACGTCGCGGTTGGCGCGCACTGGAGCATTGCGCATGGCCATGTACCCATAAATGTGTTTCGGTTCGATGTCTTCCGGCCACATCTCTCCGAACACGGGGCGCAGTATGGCGATGCTGTCGAGATAGTCCTGCTGGGTGCGCGGCTTTTTAAGCGGCAGCCGTTCCTTGATGTAGGCGTCCATCACCGCACCGATACGCACCTTTCCGATCACAGGCTGCACCATCGCCGCCCATTTCTGCATGGCAGGACCAAATTCCTTGCCGAGTGGGCGCCACTTGTTGGCTGAATCGACAAAATAAAACGCACCATGCTTGGCATAAACGCGCAGTGGCAAATCTTTACGGTTTTTTCTAGGTCTTCCCATAGATCGAGATGCTACCGATTTCTAAGATTTTCCAAAGAACAAAAATTTGGTTCGGTTCGCTGATGCGAAGCAGAAGTGTCAGAATGTCCACCCATTAGCTTGAGATAGTGGCTCCGATCAATTCGTGGGCGGCCATCTGCGGCTATGCGGAATGTGAATCCCTGTGTTTTTAACCAGTAAATCTGCTTAATTGGTTTCAGATAGCCCGTCAGCTCGGCGATTTCTGTGGGGGTCAGAAAAATTGTCATTTTTTATCTACCGACCAAGATTCTGCGCTCGTGCTTGAATCGACTTTAGGCTGGCCGGTGCTCTTGATTTGCTTCAAAAGATCGGTTTGAATAATCCGGTCGGTCGGCGCTACCACGCGCAAACAGCCAGCGTGTGCTGTGTTGGCCAGTATTGTGATGAGAATAAGGATGAATTTTTTCATGATGTATTGTCTATTGCCGACAACACCTTTTGATTTTGAAAAACAGCATTTTTGGTGGTTATTTGAATTTTCTTCAAGGTAACCATGCCAGCTTTCGTAACGATGCAGGGCTGGCCGAACCCCTGTGGCCATTCCTGGCTTGATTGACAGCAGAACGAACGTTCTCTAGTATGCACCAAACGCCCTTTTCGTTCATTGAGCATCATGCAAGCCAGCATCCTGATCCCCACCCAGAAATCCCGGCCGGCCCATGTGCCGCTGTTCAGCCACGCCGTTCCTGCCGGATTTCCTTCTCCTGCTGATGACTACATCCAAGGGCGACTTAGCCTTGATGAACACCTGATCGCCAACAAGGAAGCAACCTTCTTCGTCCGGGCCAAGGGCAGCAGCATGGTGGGTGCAGGTATCTTTGATGGTGACCTGCTGGTTGTCGATAAATCCCTCGAACCCCAGTCTGGCAACATCGTGATTGCCGTTATGGATGGCGAGCTCACCGTAAAGCGTCTGATTAGGCAGGGTGAGATAGTGATCCTCCGGCCTGAGAACCCTCGCTTCAAGGACATTGAGCTCAAGGACGGTCAAGAGTTGCAGGTCTGGGGCGTTGTCACTTCCACGGTCAAGAAATTCATCTAAGGTGGCCAATGCCTATCGCACTGGTCGATTGTAATAACTTTTATGGTGCGACCTGAAAGTCGCTTGAATTTCTGTTTTACTGAACGAGGTAGTTCTGATGAAACCGGTTGTTCCATCAACCGTTTCCTACCCAGACATGCAGAGCCGGTAACAGCTCCGTGTGAAGCTCTGGGGACAATGTATCCGCCGATTAACTCGGTATGCTATTCCGCGAGGGATCGCAAAATCTGCCAGCACAGGGCGGAGAGGAGCTAGGGACGAACAGGTAGGATCAACATATGTGAACCTCTATTAAACGTCGTGATTGTTGACAAGCCAAACGTGCTGATAGGCTTGAACCAAAATGGTAAGCGGTGAGGCATGGTTCTTCATAGATGGGCCATCGTGGACAGTGTGCCGTCGGCGAAAAGGAGGGATCCGACCTGTTCTGAAATTCAAGTGGAACAGGGTAAGCCCGTAGTGCTGCCGGAAACGGCAGGTGAACCGCAAGGAACACTGTTGGTGCTGCGGGTAAAGGAACGAGGAGAAAGCGAAAGCCGTTCTGTAGTGGGACGGATAGGGGTTGAAACATCACCTCACGAGAAATCGGGCAGACTTCCTTATGGTCTCTCTTCACAAGAGAGTTGGTAGAACCATCTAAACGGAGGGAAAGCAAATGGACGCAGCAACATGGGCGTGTGCATCTTCCGGCGTGACGTGGGACGGCATCAGTTGGGCCGATGTTCATCGTCAGGTAAGGCGGCTGCAAGGGCGTATTGTGAAGGCAAC
>JAUYGW010000165.1 GCA_030690245.1 Gallionella sp.
GGCGCGGCCTACATCACCGGCGTCACGCTGCATGTGAACGGCGGGATGTACATGGAGTAGGGGTGGTTGCCGTTTTGGTAAATGTAATTCGAAACTGACTCATTTATTCCATAGTGTGTGTACATGGATGATCGCGAAACCCATAACCATCTTCTTAAGTCGGCATGGGATGATGTCGAGTACTTCTCCAATCCAAATAAGGAGGTAAGGGAGCGCTGGGTTGTTTCCGAATTTCTCTCAATCCTTGGCATAGCGCATCAAGAAAATGACCTCATATCTCTTGAGCAGGCCAACAAGGCAGATGTGCGTTTCCTCAGTGCTAACTTCCAGGTAAAGGAACTGCCCAACCCTAATTTCAAGCGAGGAAAAATGTACAAGGATGTCTATAACTCTATAAAGGACGCCAAATCCCTTGAAGACATATCGTGGGTTAGTGATGTACATGAAATTCCCCCGGCTGCCAGTATGTATGAGTTGGTTCTTGGTAAGGCCGCAGAATTGTCGGACATTGAGTCGTACAAGGCGTTAAAGGGTGAATTGGATATTCTCATATACGTGACGCGAACGCGGGCATCACTTATTCAACCGTCTGAACTGAATGCTGGTGCTTTCGCAAAGCTCGGTTGGAGGTCAGTTTCCTGTGTCAATTCCAAACAGGCTATCGTGCTATTTTCATCCCCTTCTGCTCCTGAATTCATTAAGAAGTGTTCGCAGGTATTTATGAGGTAGATCGATAGCAAGCCCGGATGGAATGCAATGAAATCCGGGATTCCCGGATTCCGCTTCGCTTCATCCGGGCTACATCGCTGATTCTACTCATCATGCGGCGGAAGGCGCTGCGCTTTTCCGCCCTACATGGCCTCTTCCAGGCTCATCTCCAGTTCCAGCCAGCTTTCTTCCAGTTCCGCGACTCTGCTTTCCAGACTTTCGCGCCTGACATTCAGGTCGGCGATGAAGTCGCTGCTGCATTCGGTGTAGGTGGCCGGATCACCTAACTGGCGGTTGATCTCGGTCAGTTCGGTCTGCGCCTTGTTCAGCTCGGTTTCGAGCTTGGTTCGTTTCGACAGCAGCGCCTTCCTGTTCGGCTTGGGTGCGGCTTTCTGGAGTGGTTTTTCCGGCTTGACTTGCACCGCCTCGCGCGGGCGGCGGGTCTCGATCCAATCTTTGTAATCTTCCAGATCGCCGTCGAACAGCTTCGCTTGTCCGTCCGCGACAAGCCACAGTTCGTCGGCCACGGCGCGAATTAAACTCCGGTCGTGGGACACCAGCACCACCGCGCCAGTGTATTCTTCCAGCGCGATGGTGAGGGCGTCGCGCATGTCCAGGTCGAGGTGGTTGGTCGGTTCGTCGAGCAGCAGCAGATGCGGCTTTTGCCACGCCAGCAGCGCAAGCGCAAGGCGGCTTTTTTCGCCGCCGGAAAAGCTCGCCACCGGGCGGTCTTCGTCGTTGCCGGCCAGGCCGAAGCGGCCGAGAAAGGTGCGCAGCGCCAGCGCGGTTTCCTTCGGCGCGAGCCGTTCCATGTGCTGTAGCGGGGTGGCCGCGCTGTCGAGATTTTCCAACTGGTGCTGGGCGAAGTAGCCGATGCGGATGTCCGGGGTGATCTCCAGCTTGCCCGAAGTGGGCGCAAGTTCGCCGACCAGCAGCTTGATCAGCGTGGATTTGCCCGCACCGTTCGGGCCGAGCAGCGCGATGCGCGCTCCGGCGCGCAGCACCAGGTCGATGTTCTGGAACAGCATCTTGTCGCCGTAGGCGAAGCCCATGTTCTCGGCGCGCAGCAGCAAGTCGGGGCTGCGTTCCGGCGCTTCGATCTCCAGCTCGAAATGGCCGTCGGCGACATGCGCCGGGGCGATGCGCGTGAGCCGCTCCAGCGCCTTGACGCGGCTTTGCGCCTGTTTGGCCTTGGTCGCCTTGGCGCGGAAACGGCGCACGAAGTCTTCCAGATGCGCGATCTTCGCCTGCTGCGTCTGGAACGCCTGATTCTGCTGGGCGATCTTTTCGGCGCGGGCGCGCTCGAAGTCGTCGTAATCGCCGGCATAGCTGTCGATGACGAGGTCGTGCACATGCGCGATGCAGTTGACGGTGGCGTTGAGGAATTCGCGGTCGTGCGAGACCAGCAGGATGCTGCCGGGGTAGCGCGACAGGTATTGCTCGAGCCACAGGATCGCTTCGAGGTCGAGGTGGTTGGTCGGTTCGTCGAGCAGCAGCAGATCGGCGTGGTGCATCAGCGCGCGCGCGAGGTTGAGGCGCATGCGCCAGCCGCCGGAGAAGCTGGTTACCGGCCGCTCCAGCGAGTCGCTGGCGAAGCCCAGCCCGTTCAGCAGTTGTGCGGCGCGCGCCTTGGCGCCGTAACCGTCGATGGCCTCGAAATGCTGCTGGGCTTCGAACCACGCCGCGTCATGCTGGATAACGTTATTTTTGGGCGCCAGGATTTTTTCCAGCTGGCGCAACTGCACATCGCCGTCCAGCACGAACTCCAGCGCGGGCTGCGCCGAGCTGGCGATCTCCTGTTCGACATAGGCGATGGTCTTGCCGCTTTGCAGCGAGACCTCGCCGCCGTCGGGTTTGAGTTCACCGCGTATCAGGCGGAACAGTGTGGATTTGCCGCAGCCGTTCTTGCCCACCAGCCCGATGCGCTGGTTGGCGAACGCCTGCAAATTCGCCTGCTGGAACAGCGGTATGCCGCCCTGCAGGTAAGTCAGATTCTGGATATTGAGCATGGCGCAATGATAACAGAGGGCTTCGTTCAATCGCCTTGAAAAGCCCGCGATGGATGAATTTCGCAACGGCGATTGCTTGACTAACCCGATGCGCCATGCGAAGGTTAGGCACCATGGAAAACAATGAAGATATCGTCAAGCTGGTGCAGGGCGTAGGTGGACTGGTCACGCTGCCGGATGTGTTCATCCGCATCAACCAGCTGGTCGAAGACCCGAACAGCAATACCGCCGACATCGCCAAGGCGGTGAGCCAGGACCCTTCGTTCACCGTGCGCCTGTTAAAAGTCGCCAATAGCTCGTTTTACGGCTTTTCCTCGACTATTGATACTGTATCCAAAGCTGTTTCGGTGATCGGCACCAGCCAGATCCGCAATCTGGCGCTGTCGATGTCTGTCGCAAAAACTTTTGCCGGTTTGCCCAACACGCTGGTGTCGATGGATAACTTTTGGCATCACAGCCTGTATTGCGCGCTGACCGCGCACATCATGGCCAGACAGGCGCGCAAATGCGATCCGGAAGCGGTGTTTACGGCGGGGCTGCTGCACGACATCGGCGAACTGATTATTTTCAACCGCCTCCCCGAGCAGGCCAAGGAGGCTTTGCTGCTGGTGCTGGATCAGGTGGACGAGCTGCCGGTATACCAGGCCGAACGGCAGGTCATCGGTTTTGACCACGCCCAGGTGGGCGGCGAACTGGCACGCCAGTGGAATCTGCCTCCGTTGCTGGAGGAGTGCATCGCTTACCATCATTCCATCGGCGAGGCAAAACGCCATCCCCGGGAGACCGCGCTGGTGCATCTGGCCAATATCCTCGCGCAAATGGCGGAACTGGACACACTGAACAGCGACGATGTCTCCCCCATCGATCCGCATGCCTGGGAGCTTACCGGCCTCGACGAAGCCGTCATCGAGCTGGTGGTGCGCGAGGCGCAGGAAGAAATCGTCGAGGCCGAAAAGCTGTTTCTCGGCAATTAACCCGCTCCACGCTTTTACAGAATCGACATCATGGCTATTTCTCCCATTCCGCGTCCTTCCCTTGCCTTGCCGGGGTTCGAGCATGTCCGGCGAAACTGGAACAACACTTACGGGACTTATGCTGCACGGCTCCTTCCCGGCGAGTATTACGTCACGGTCAACGACGAGGGGGTCTATACCACGCTCGGCTCGTGCATTTCCGCCTGCATCCGCGACCGGGTTACCGGTGTCGGCGGCATGAACCATTTCATGCTGCCCGCTTCCGCCGATGCGGACGGCTGGAGATCGACCAGCCTGAGCGCGGCCACGCGCTACGGCAATTTTGCGATGGAGCATCTGATTAACGTGATCCTGAAAAACGGCGGTCAGCGTCAGAACCTCGAAGTCAAACTGTTTGGCGGCGGGCGTATCTTGCAAAACATGACCGATGTCGGGATGCGCAATATCATCTTCGTCCGCGACTACATCGAAACCGAAGGACTCAGGGTGATAGCGGAGGATGTGGGTGATATCTACCCGCGCATGGTGGTTTATTTTCCCGCCACCGGAAAAGTGCGGGTAAAACGGCTGCGCTCCCTGCACAACAACACCATCGCGGAAGAAGAAATTCGTTACCTCAGCACCGTTGAGAACAAGCCGGTGGGCGGCGACATCGAGTTGTTCTGACGCTGCGCCACCCCGCTGCATGAATATCAAGGCAGCCCAATGCCGAAGGACTTGTTATCATATCGCCCTCGAACTTAACCTCCATTGAACAGGATCGCATATGGCCAAGCCAAATTACTCGTACGAAAAACGGCAGAAAGAAATTGCCAAGAAAAAAAAGCAGGAGGAAAAACGGCTGAAGAAGGCTTCACCGCAGGACGAGCAGCCTCAGGATGATGCACTTTCGCCGCCTGCCGATGAAAAGGCCGCTACCTGACCGGCCGGTTCGAGTAAGCTCTTTGGATTCACGATGAGCCAAGAAACTCCTTTTGCGCCGCAGCCCGGCGAACGCAAGCTGACGCTGGGCGAACTATTGCACTGGCTGGCACAGGACGGCATGGTGCCGCCGGCGGAAACGGAGAAACTGGCCAGGAACCGCAAGGCCGACCATTCCAATTTGCATCCGCTGGTGATCATCGCCGAGCAGAATTGGCGCAATCTGCTGCCTCCCGGCAAGCCGCTCAGCGTTGAATTCCTGACCGAGTGGCTGGCGGCGCGTATCGGCATGCCGTATTTCCATATCGACCCGCTGCAACTGAATTTCGGCGGGATCGCCAATGTGGTTTCCAAGTCTTACGCCGAGCGGCTCAAGATCATGCCGATCAAGCTCGACGAGGGCGAGGTGACTATCGCCACCGCCGAGCCGTTCCGTACCGATTGGGTGGCGGATCTGGAGCGCATGCTCAACCTGAAGATCAAGCTGGTGCTGGCCAGCCCGCTCGACATCAACCGCTACCTGCCGGAAATCTACAGCCTCGCCAACTCGGTGCAACTCGCCAGCAAGGCCAGGGCGGGGCAGGCCATCGGGGTGCAGAATTTCGAGCAGCTGGTCGAGCTGGGCAAGAACAAGAACCTGGACGCCAACGAGCAGCATGTGGTGACGCTGGTGGACTGGCTGTTCAAATACGCCTTCGAGCAGCGCGCCAGCGACATCCACCTGGAGCCGCGCCGCGACATCGGCATCGTGCGCTTCCGCATCGACGGCGTGCTGCACCAGGTCTATCAGCTTCCCGCCACGGTCACCAATGCCATCACCAACCGCATCAAGCTGTTGGGGCGCATGGACATGGTGGAGAAGCGCAGGCCGCAGGATGGGCGCATCAAGACGGTCAGCGCGGATGGCGACGAGGTCGAACTGCGCCTTTCCACCATGCCGACGGCCTTCGGCGAGAAGCTGGTGATGCGGATCTTCGACCCGGAGATACTGGTGAAAAATTTTACCGATCTCGGCTTTACGCGCGAACAGACCGTACTGTGGAACGATTGGACGCGCCAGCCCAACGGCATCATTCTGGTGACCGGCCCGACCGGCTCCGGCAAGACCACCACGCTGTATTCCACGCTGAAACAGATCGCCACGCCGGAAGTGAATGTCTGCACGGTGGAAGACCCGATCGAGATGATCGAACCGGCGTTCAACCAGATGCAGGTGCAGCACAACATTGGCCTGAATTTCGCCGACGGCGTGCGCACCCTGTTGCGCCAGGATCCGGACATCATCATGGTGGGCGAAATCCGCGACGTGGAGACCGCCGAAATGGCGATCCAGGCGGCGCTCACCGGACATCTGGTGCTGTCGTCGCTGCATACCAACGATGCACCTTCCGCCATCACGCGCCTGCTCGAGCTGGGTGTGCCGGCCTATCTGCTCAATTCGACGCTGCTGGGCGTGATGGCGCAGCGTCTGGCGCGCACTCTGTGCCCGCATTGCAAAACAAAAGGCGAGATCAGCGACGAGACCTGGCAGGAGCTGGTGCATCCTTGGAAAGCCGCCAAGCCCGTGCAGGTCTACGTCGCCACCGGCTGCCTCGAATGCCGCATGACCGGCTATCGCGGGCGCACTGGCATCTACGAGATGCTGCCGCTCAGCGCGGAAATGAAAAAGCTGGTGGTCGGCGATGCCGAGCTCGCCAGGATCAAGGCGTTGGCGCAACGCGAGGGCATGAAGCCGCTGCGCCTGAGCGGGGCGGAGAAAGTCGCGGCAGGGCTGACCACGGCGGAGGAAATCATCAAAATCGCGCCGCCCCTCGATTAGGGTGCGTTTCTATCGTTCCTGCCTGAAGGCAGGAATCCAGACTAATCAAATGGATGGATGCGGAACCGGGTCTGGGTCGGTGACTTTTAGTGGTTTCCATTTGGAATTTTTGGCAATTTTGATACAATGCCGCAGTTTTTTTGAAACTTAAACAGGGTGGGAGATAAAGATGTCTATTGAACAGCGCGTTAAAAAAATCGTTGCCGAGCAACTTGGCGTGAACGAATCGGAAGTCAAAAACGAGTCTTCTTTCGTCAATGATCTGGGTGCGGATTCTCTTGATACCGTTGAGCTGGTGATGGCTCTGGAAGAAGAGTTCGAATGTGAGATCCCCGACGAAGACGCAGAAAAAATCACCACCGTGCAGCAAGCCATCGATTACGTCCTGTCACATCAGAAATAAGTCTGGGCGCATCAATAATCATTCCTTTCTTTTTTCTGTTTCCCCCCATTAATTTTATTTGGCGGAGTCAGTTTGTCTAAACGCAGAGTTGTCATTACCGGACTGGGGATCATCTACCCGGTCGTGATCGGGATTCCCGCTGCCTGGCAAAACATGGTCGCGGGAAAATCTGGAATCACCAAAATCACCCGCTTCGATGCCGGTGCATTGGCCGCGCAGATTGCCGGGGAAGTGAAGGATTTTGACGCTACCCAATACATTCCAGCCAAGGATGCGCGCCGTATGGATCGCTTCATCCATTTCGGCCTGGTGGCCGGCTTGGAGGCGTTCAAGGATTCCGGGCTGGAAGTTTCCGAGCAGAATGCCGAACGCATCGGCGTCAACATCGGCTCCGGCATCGGCGGCTTGCCGATGATCGAGGAGACGCACAACGATTTTCTGGCCGCAGGGCCGCGCAAAATCTCGCCGTTCTTCATTCCGGGCACCATCATCAACATGATTTCCGGCAATCTGTCCGTGATGTACGGATTGAAGGGCCCGAACCTGGCGATGGTTTCCGCCTGCACCACCGGCACGCATTGCATCGGCGAATCGGCGCGCATCATCGAGTATGGTGATGCGGACGTGATGATTGCCGGCGGTGCCGAAGCGACGATCAGCCCGTTGGCGGTGGGTGGCTTCGCCGCTGCGCGCGCGCTCAGCACGCGCAACGACGATCCCGCTACCGCCAGCCGCCCCTGGGACAAGGATCGCGACGGTTTCGTGATCGGCGAGGGCGCGGGTGTGATGGTGCTGGAAGAATACGAGCACGCCAAGGCGCGCGGCGCAAAAATTTACGCGGAGCTGGCCGGTTACGGCATGAGCGGCGACGCTTACCATATCACCTCGCCGAACACCGACGGGCCGAAACGCAGCATGTTGAATGCGTTGCGCAACGCCGGGCTGAACCCGCAGGATGTACAGTACGTCAACGCGCATGGCACTTCGACGCCGATGGGCGACAAGAACGAAACCGACGCGATCAAACTGGCGTTTGGCGACTATGCCGGGAAACTGGTGGTGAATTCCACCAAGTCGATGACCGGCCATCTGCTGGGCGGCGCGGGCGGAATCGAGTCGATATTCTGTGCGCTGGCGGTGCACCATCAAATTTCACCGCCGACCATCAATATCTTCGAGCAGGACCCGGAGTGCGATCTGGACTACTGCGCGAATACCGCACGCGACATGAAGATCGACGTCGCGGTGAACAACAACTTCGGCTTCGGCGGAACCAATGGCTCACTGGTATTCCGCAGGATTTAGCTTTGCAAATCAACCTGAAAACGACTATTAGCCACGGATAAACACAGATTAACACTGATAAAACAATGTGTTGTTGAAATTGCACCATTCGCTAGAAAGGTGCATCAGATGAGTGGCACAGACATTGATAATCAGTGCATATCCGTGTTAATCCGTGGCTGATTTGCTTTTTATAGGATCAACGATGCTGGTCAATGGCAAGCCAGGCAATTTGATCAGCATCCGCGACCGCGGTCTGCTCTACGGCGACGGGGTATTCCGCACCCTGCGCGCCGCCCGAGGCAAGGCGCTGCATTGGTCCTTGCACTACCTGAAACTCCAGCATGATTGCGCCAAGCTGGGCATCACCTGCCCGGATGAGGCGCTGCTTTGCGCCGAACTGGATCAAGTGCTCGCGCAGCACCCGGACGGCGTGGTGAAGCTGATCGTCACACGCGGCGAAGGTGCGCGCGGCTACACGCCGTCCGCCGATGCGACAGCCACGCGCATCTGGGACTTCTCGCCCTTGCCGGACTACCCGCCTGAATGGGCTATACAAGGCATCAAGGCGCATGAATGCAGCCTGCGCCTGTCCGAGCAGCCTCGCCTGGCCTGCGTCAAGCACCTCAACCGTCTGGAAAACGTGCTGGCGGCGGCGGAGCTGAACGATGCGCAATTGTACGGCGAACCAGCCGCCGAGGGGCTGTTGCTGGATGCCGAAGGGCATCTGATCGAAGGCACGCGCAGCAACCTGTTTCTGGTGGTGCAAGGTCAGTTGGTCACCCCCGATCTGTCGCGTTGCGGCGTGGCGGGGATACAGCGCGGGCGGGTCATGGCGTGGGCGTTGCAGCATGGCGTCACGCTGCATGTGCGCGATGTCGGGCTGGAGGAGGCGCTGCATGCCGACGAGCTGTTTGTCGTGAACAGCGTCATCGGGCTGTGGCCGATACGCGAACTGGGACAACATCATTGGAGCCATTTCCCGGTTGCGGCGCAGATTCGCCACGACCTTGACCGGCAGGACGCATGAATCAGAAAAAAGCTGTTGATACTTGTAGGAGCGGGCCAAGCCCCCG
>JAUYGW010000175.1 GCA_030690245.1 Gallionella sp.
GCATTACGCTACCGGCTCATTCGCTACTGCCTGCGGTTTCTTGCGCGGCTTGCGGCGGCGCTTCTTGTCTCCGGCACCCTCGGGTTGCAGCATTTCCGCCTGCCGTTCGGCGCTGGCGTCCTGGAATTCATCCCACCACAACCCGAGTTCGTCATTCACTTCGCCGCTGGCGCAGCGCAACAGCAGGAAGTCGAATCCGGCACGAAAGCGCGGCTGCTCAAGCAAACGGAACGGGCGTTGCCCGGCGCGCTGCTCGAAGCGTTGCTGCAGCAGCCAGATTTCCTTCATCACCGCGTCATGGCGGTGCGGAATGGCAAGCTGCGCCTTCTGCCTGTCCAGCACATCATCCATCGCCGCGTGCATTGCGCCCACCGGGCGTTCGCCCTGCTGCACGCGGATATTCCACGCCGCCAGCACCTCATGCCAGAGCAATGCGGCAAACAGGAATGCGGGCGAAACCGTCTTGTCCTGACTAAGACGCTCATCGGTATTGCGCAGCGCCAGCATGACGAATTTCTCGCCCATC
The DNA here is from genome assembly GCA_030690245.1 of Gallionella sp. GTDB lineage: Bacteria > Pseudomonadota > Gammaproteobacteria > Burkholderiales > Gallionellaceae > Gallionella. The sequence continues at coordinate 527 of JAUYGW010000175.1, forward strand.
GGCTGTTCCAGGATCACATCCAGCAACGGCAGCAGGCCATGGTGCAAGTTCATCTTGCGCAATTGCTGGATGCATTCCACCGAATGGCCGGACAGCAGCATCTTCAGCACTTCATCGAGCAGGCGCGACTGCGGCACGTTGTCGAGCAGGCTTTTCATCCCGGCGATCGGCGCAGAGGTTGCGGCGTCGATCTGCATGCCCAGCTTCGCGGACAGGCGCACCGCGCGCAGCATGCGCACCGGGTCTTCACGGTAGCGCACCAGCGGGTCGCCGATCATGCGCAGCACGTGTTTGCGGGTATCGGCATAGCCGTTGTGATAGTCGGAAATCTCCTGGGTGGCCGGATCGTAGAACAGCGCGTTCGCGGTAAAATCGCGCCGCGCCGCATCCTGCTCCCGGTCGCCGAACTGGTTGTCGCGCAGCAGGCGGCCATGCTCGTCGGTCTGCGCGTCTTCGGCTTCGATCATGCTGCGGAAGGTGGAGACTTCGACCACCTCTTCGCCGAACATCACATGCACTATCTGGAAGCGCCGCCCGATGATGCGCGAACGGCGGAACACGCGGCGCACCTCCTCCGGCGTGGCATCGGTCGCCACATCGAAATCCTTCGGGATACGCTTCAGCAGCAGATCGCGCACTGCGCCGCCCACCACATAGGCCTGATAGCCCGCCGCATGCAGGCCGTCGGTGACTTTCTGCGCGCCGTAACTGATCTGCCCGCGCGGCACGCCATGCAATTCGAACGGGATCACCTGCGCATTCCCTGATGATCTGACTTTTGCCGATTTACGGAATACGCGCTTGAAGAATTTTTTAATCATGCAATCTTTAACAAATTGGAGCGCGGCACGGCCGCGCAAAGGAATGCGGATTATACACCCCGGCAATTTAGGAAACCTTGGCAGCAATGAAAAACGCGCCTTGCGGCGCGTTTCCGGTACGGCGCATAACGCTTAGCCCTTCAGGCAGGCGCTCATGAATTTCTTGCGCTCATCGCCCTTCAACCCCTTGGCCTTGGCGTCGGCATTGCACGCCTTCATCTTGCCCTGTTGCGTGGGCGAAGCTGCGGGAGTTGCAGGAGCGCCCGCCATCGCATCCTGCTTCAGCACATACTCCTTGGACAGGCATTTTTTCATGAACGCCTTGCGTTCATCCCCCTTCATGCCTGTCGCTTCCTTGCTGCACCCCTTCATCTTCTCGCCAGCCGCAAAAACCGGAGCAGAAGCGGTAAATACAAAACCCAAACAAGCCAGTGCGATCATCTTTTTCATGGAAATCTCCTTGGAGTTAGTGGCGGCGATGGATCAACGGGAATAGACAGAGCTACCCCGCAACGCACCCTACCCTTCGGCCACTGCACAATCAATATGCCGAAATGCCTAGATAATCCGGCCTAGTCAGGCAGTCCGGCGATCCATGTCGTATAGAGCCGCGCCGCGACTTCCCGCAGGCGCGGCAATTCCTCCGCCATCTGCCGCTGCATCTCGGCGGCGGATTGCACCGCCGGACTGCCGCTCGCCACTTGGATTTCATCCGCGCCGATTTCGCACCACGAGACGATCATTTCGGCCGTCATCTCGACATGGCATTGCAGCGCGAGGTGTTTGCCGATGGCCCAGGCCTGGTTGGCGCAATGCGCACTGGACAGCAGATGCGCAGCACCTTGCGGCAGGCTGAAGGTTTCGCCGTGCCAGTGGAATGTCTGAAAGTTCCGCACCTCGCCGAACCACGCACGCGCGCTGCCGTTGTCCGCCACCGTCACTTCGCCCCAGCCGATTTCCTTCACCGGGTTGCGCGATACCGTGCCGCCCAATGCCTTGGAAATCAATTGCCCGCCGAGGCAATGCCCCAGCACGGGAATATCCCTGGCTACCGCGTCGCGGATCAATGCCAGCGCCGGCGGTATCCACGGCAACGCGTCGTTGACGCTCATCGGCCCGCCCATGAACACCAGCCCGGAATAGGCCTCCGCAGAAGACGGCACGGCATCGCCCGCATCGATGGCGATCAACTGCCACGGAATTTGTTGTATATCGAGGAATTCGGCGAGATAGCCGGGACCCTCGTGTGAGGCGTGGCGAAAGATGGCGATAGGTTTCATGTTTTGTAGGGGCGTATGGCATACGCCCTTTGTGAATAAGATAAGGGGCGTATTGCCATACGCCCCAGCGTCTTGTCCCGCTCAATAAGCGCGTAGGCGGAATGATTATGGATGGATTCAAAATTTTGGTTCCGGCATAACATCGGCCTTACGTTCGATGTGAGCCTACGCCGAAATTTTAAATTACTTTCCATCATAGTCAACTCTGCGCCTTATCTCTTTCAATGAGCGCATACGCGGAATGATTATGGATGGATTCAAAATTTTCCGACTCGACGATGAAAGCATCGATGCGCTCATCGGCGTTTAGCACCGCCGCGACGTCGCGCACCATGTCTTCGACAAACGTGGGGTTGTCGTAGGCGCGCTCGGTGACGAATTTCTCGTCCGGCCGCTTCAGCAGGCCGAACAGTTCGCAGGAAGCCTGCTCTTCGGCGATGCGCACCACTTCTTCGATCCAGACAAAACGGTTGGTGCGCAGCGTAAGCGTGACGTGCGAGCGCTGGTTATGCGCGCCGCGATCGGAAATCTTCTTGGAGCAGGGGCACAGGCTGGTGACGGGCACCACCACCTTCATCGTGACGCGCGCCTTGCCGTCGACGATTTCGCCGATCAATGTCACGTCATAATCGAGCAGGCTATGCACACCGGATACCGGCGCCGTCTTGTTCACAAAATACGGGAAGCTCATTTCGATGTAGCCGGACTGCGCCTCCAGGCGGATCACCATCTCATGCAAGATGCTCTCGAAGGATTCCACGGAGATTTCGCGTTCATGCTCGTTGAGTATCTCGACGAAACGCGACATGTGCGTGCCCTTGAAGTTATGCGGCAGGTGCACGTACATGTTGAAAGTGGCGATGGTGTGCTGCACGCCGATGCTCTGGTCCTTCACCTTGACCGGATGGCGGATACCCTTGATGCCGACGCGATTGATCGCCAGATGGCGCGTATCGGCGGAACTTTGCACATCGGCGATGGGAGTTGGTGCGGGAGAATTCATGGTTGCCCTCATTTGGATAAATGGGTAGGGGCGTAAGGCATTACGCCCTTCTCGTGGCATATCAAAAAGGGCGCAATGCCTTACGCCCCTACGGAAACGGTAATCGCCTTCACCAGCCCGGCGGCGTCCAGGCCGCAGTCCGCCAGCATCCGCGCGTGCTCGCCCTGCTCGATGAAGCGATCCGGCAAACCGAGTTGCAGCACGGGAATGACGATACCATGCTGTTGCAAACATTCCGCCACCGCGCTGCCCGCGCCGCCCTGCACGGCGTTCTCTTCCACCGTGACCAGCAGCTCATGTTCGCGCGCCAGGCGCAGCACCAGCTCGGCGTCCAGCGGCTTGACGAAGCGCATGTTGGCCACCGTCGCATCCAGTTGTTCGGCCGCAGCCAGCGCGGGAGCCAGCATCGAGCCGAAGGCCAGGATCGCCACCCGCTTGCCTTTACGGCGCAGTTCGCCCTTGCCGATTGGCAGGGCGTGCATCTCCTGGCTGACCGTCACACCGGAGCCGCATCCGCGCGGATAGCGCACCGCGCTCGGCGTATTCAACTGGAACGCGGTATACAGCATCTGGCGGCATTCGTTCTCGTCGGCCGGCGCCATCACCGTCATGTTCGGAATGCAGCGCAGAAAGGAGAGATCGAAGCTGCCCGCATGGGTCGCGCCGTCCGCGCCGACCAGCCCGCCGCGATCGATCGCCAATACTACCGGCAGGT
>JAUYGW010000182.1 GCA_030690245.1 Gallionella sp.
CCGCCGGCGAGCCACTGCTGTCACACTTCATGATCTGGCGCATCAGCTTCGTCTCGGTGCTGCTGGCGGCGGGGGTGATCGCGCTGTTCCTGTGGGTGCTCGCGCGCGGCGACAGTATTGAGACCGCGCGCACCGTCGCGGTCAATGCGCTGGTGGTGGGCGAGATCGCCTACCTGTTCAACTGCCGCTACCTGCTCGCACCGGTGCGCAACTGGCAGGACTTCAGCGGCAACCCCTACGTGCTGCTCAGCATCGGCGTGCTGGTCGTCATCCAGACGGCATTTACCTACCTGCCGTTCATGCAGAAGCTGTTCGGCGTGGTCGCCCTCGACGCGGCAGCCTGGGGGTTGATCGCAGGCTTCGGCATGCTGCTGTTCGTCGCGGTCGAACTGGAAAAGCTGGCGATAAACAAATTGGGCGAGCGCCGCGCTGGAATGGATCGAGGATGAGCATGAACGATGGCAGCATGAAAGCCGACCCTTCGGTGCAACTCCCGCCGGAAAACGCGACCGGCCGGGGCGCGCATGCCGCGCGCTACATACTGATCGTCTTCTTCACCGTCGCGCCGCTGTGGGTGACCGGGCTGGTGTTCGTTTTTCTGCTCGGCATTCTCGCCGACGTGGGCACGCCGCTGCTGCGCGCCGCAGGCCGCGCCATGCACCCGTTCTCGGAAACGCTGTCCGGCTGGTTGCTCGATTCCGCCTTCCAGAAACTCATCGCGATCCTGCTCACGCTGGGCGGGCTGTACGCGATCGGCATGCTGGCCTCGCTGGTGCTGGGGCGCAAATTGCTGCACTGGTTCGAAGGGATGCTCGCGCGCCTGCCGCTGGTGCAGACCATCTATGGCGGCACCAAGCGCTTTCTCGCGAGCATGCGCAAGCCGCCGGTTTCCGGCCAGCGCGTGGTGCTGATCAGCTTCCCGACGCCGGAGATGAAGGCGCTCGGCTTCGTCACCAAGATCATGCGCGACGAAACGACCGGACGCGAGCTGGCGGCGGTATACGTGCCGACCTCGCCGAACCCGACTTCCGGTTATATCGAGATCGTCCCGCTCGAGGACGTGGTGCAGACCGACTGGACGATGGAAGAGGCGATGAGCTTCGTGATGACCGGCGGCGCGAACGCGCCGGATCATGTGCGCTACACGCGTGCGCCGGCGGCCGAGGATGAGCGGGGTGCGTAACCGCAAGCCGCTTTTTCTTGCGGCATATTGCCTCGCCTTGCTGAGCGCCCCGGCGGGCGCGGAAACCCCGGCGGATGCACCGGAGACGGCGGTGACGCTGGTCGCGCCGGAACCGGTCCGCGCCTTTCTCGCGAAACATCTCGAGTTGCCGGCGCGCCTGACTGGCGAAGACGCGCAGGCCGTGCTGACGCGCCGTGCCGGTCGCGCGGCGGCCGATCTGCTCGCCACAGAGGGTTATTTCACGCCGCGCATCGAGGTGCGCCGGACGGCGGCCGCGCTGGCTGTCGAAGTCGAGCCGGGGCCGCGCACGCGGGTCGACAGCGTCGCCATCGAATTTCTCGGCGATCTGGCGAATGAAGATGCCGAACGCGCCGCCCGCCGCGAGCGTCTGCGCGCGAACTGGCCGCTCAAGGCGGGCGCGTTTTTCCGTTCGGCGGACTGGGAAGCCGCGAAATCCGCCCTGCTGGCCGATGTCGCCGCAGCCGACCATGCGGCGGCGCGCCTCGCCGGAAGCCGCGCCGAAATCGATCCTGCGCATGCGAAAGCACGGCTGACCGTCGTGATCGACGCCGGCCCGGCCTACCGCTTCGGCGCGCTCTCCATCGAAGGGCTGGAACGCTACGATGCGGCGCTGGTGCAGGGGCTCGCGCCCTTTGCGGCGTGCGAAGCCTATCGCCGCGACGCGCTGCTGACCTTCCAGACGCGTTTGCAGAACACGCCCTGGTTCCATTCGGTGATTGTCGAGGCCGATCCGGCCGCAGCCATCGGCGATGCCGTGCCGGTGCATGTGACGCTCGCCGAGACGCCGTCCAAACGCGTCGGTTTCGGCCTCGGCTACGGCACCAATGCCGGCGCGCGCGGCGAGGTCAACTACCGCAATCATGATTTTCTCGGCCGCGCCTGGGATTTGAACAGCGGCCTGCGCGTCGAGGAAAAGCGCCAGGCCCTGTTTGCCGACCTCGGCCTGCTGCCCGATGCGCGCGGCTACCGCCTGGGTTTCGGCGGCCGGCTCGAGGCCAGCGACATCCAGGGCCTTGCCAGCACGCGCCAGGTGCTGGGGGCGAGCCGCAGCCGCGTCGCAGACCGGGTCGAAACGCGGCTCGGCCTCGAGTGGCAGCGCGAGGAGCGCCGCCCAGCCGGCGCCGCCATCGAAACCGATGATGCCCTGGCGCTCGACTGGCGCTGGATCCGCCGCGCAGCAGACGATGCGCTGAATCCCCGTCGCGGCAATGTCATCGATTTCCGGCTGGGCGGCGCCTCGACACACCTGTTGTCCGACCGCGATTTCGTGCGCACCCAGCTGCGCGCGCAGCAGTGGTGGCCCATCGGCGAGCGCGACACGCTGTCGCTGCGCGGCGAAGCCGGCTACACCGCAGCCACGTCGCGTTTCGGCATCCCGCAGGATTACCTGTTCCGCACCGGCGGCGCTCAAACGGTGCGCGGATATGCCTACCAGAGCCTCGGCGTGCGCGAGGGCAACGCGGTGGTCGGCGGTCGCGCGTTGCTGGTCGGCAGCCTCGAATACACGCACTGGTTCGGCGGGTCATGGGGCGTGGCGGCGTTCGCCGATGGCGGCGACGCGGCCGACCTTTGGCGTGACCTGAAGCTGGCCACCGGTGTCGGCGCGGGCGTGCGCTGGAAGAGTCCGGTCGGCCCGCTCGCCTTTGACCTGGCGCGCGGCAGCCGCAGCGGCCGCTGGCATCCTCATTTTGCGTTGCTGGTGGCTTTCTGATGACGTTTCTCGGCAGGTTTTCGCGCCGTTTCCGCTTGCTGGCGGCGCTGGCCGTTGCCTTGCTCACCGCGATGCTGGGCGGACTGGGCTGGCTGCTGTTCGCCGAAAGCGGCCTGACCTGGACTGCCGCGATGCTGGAGCGCAACAGCGGCGGGCAGGTGCGCATCGAAGGCGCGCGCGGACGCCTGTTCGGGCCGCTGACCCTGGAGCGCCTGCATGTCGCCTCCGGCGAGGATCGCTACCTGTTCCACGATATCGAACTTGCCTGGAACCCGGGGTCGCTGCTCGGCGGCCTGCTGGAAGTTCATACTTTGAAGGTCGCCCGTGTCGAACTGCTGTGGCCGGACGATGCCGCGTCCCTCGCGCCGCCCGCCAGCCTGCGCCTGCCGTTCACCCTGCGCCTGGACGCGCTGGAAATCGGCACCGTCGAAATGCACGACGCCCCGTTCCCTCTTGCCCGCGAGCTGAAGGCGGCGCTTTCCAGCGATGGCGTGACGCATCGTATCGACGCGCTTTCCGTCGGCCTCGATGCCGGCACATTGACGGGGCAGGGCACGCTCGCTGCCGCCGCGCCTTTCGAGCTGCGCGCCGAGGCGTGGCTGGCCGGTACCGGCACACCGGCACTGCAAGTGGCGGCGCATATCGACGGCACGCTGGAGTCGATCGCGATCGGCTTCGACGGACAAGGGGAAGGCTTTTCCGTCGTGGGGAAGGCCGGCCTGCAACCCTTCGCCGCGCATAGACTGGCCGCCTTGCAGATGTCGGCGCGCGGCCTCGATCCGCGCGTCTTTGCCGCCGCCGCGCCACACGCGCTGCTGGCGCTGGAAATCGATCTGGCACCGCAAGCCGACGGCGCGCTGGCCGGCAGCCTGCGCGCGGACAATGCCGCGCCGGCACCGCTGGATCGCGGCGGGCTGCCGTTCTCGCGCACCGAAGCCAGCCTGCTGCTGCACTGGGACGCCAGCCCGCGCCGGCTGCGCCTCGACGATCTGACGCTGAAAGCCGGCGCTCGCGGGACGGTGAGCGGCCGCGTCGATCTGGTCTGGCCGGATAACGCGCCCTGGCCGCAGGGTGAAGCCGATCTCAAGGTGGCGCAGCTCGATCCGTCCGCGCTGCATTCCGCGCTGCGCCCCGCAAGGCTGGCGGGCCGTATCCTGATGAGCGGCGATGCCGGCGCGCAGCAGGCCACGCTGGCGCTTGCCGACGGCACGCGGCGGCTCGATGCGGAAATCGCGCGGCGCGGCGACACGCTCATGCTCTCCCGCCTGCTTCTCGCGCAGGGCGAGGCGAGTCTTTCCGGCGCGGGCGAACTGCGGCTCGATGCGCCGCGCGCCTTTCGCTTCGCCGGCCAGTTGCGGCACTTCGACCCGTCCGCCTTCGTCGATGCGCCCTGGGCCAATCCAAATGCCGCCGACATGAACGCCGAATTCGAGGCCAGCGGCCGCCTTGCGCCACAACTCGAAGGCCGCCTGCGCTTCGCTCTGGGCAAGAGCCGCCTGGCCGGCCAGCCGCTGACAGGCGATGGCAACCTGAGCTTCGCCGGGCTCGACCGGCCGGACGATCTGATCATTGCCAACGGCAAGGCATATCTGCGCGGCACGCTGGATATCCGGCTGGGCGGCAGCCGCCTGGACATGAAGGGCGGCTGGGGCGGCCCGGGAGAAAAGCTGGCACTGAGCCTGAAGGCGCCCGACCTGGCGCGCCATCGGGCGCTGGTTCCGGGCTTGCCGCCGGATTTGACCGGAGCGCTCGATCTGTCTGTCGAGGGCACGCCCATGCAACACCGGCTGCGCGCCAGCGCCAGCCTGCCGGTCGGGCGCGCCATTCATTTGACGGCAACCGGGGACCTGACGGCATCCGGTGCGCTGCACGCGCCTTCGCCGAATTGGCGCGACCTTGCCTGGCGGGGCACCGTCGAATCATTGTCCCTCTCGGGGGATTTTCCGCTCGCGCTGACTTCCCCGGCGCAACTGACGGCGAGCCGCGAGCGCATCGTGCTCGGCGCGGCCGGACTGGCTTTTGCGGGCGGCCGCATCCTGCCGGCGGAAATCGCCTGGCAGCCCGGTCGCTGGACCAGCCGCGGCCGTTTCACCGGCATCGCCTTGCGTCCCGGAGATGAGGCGCATGCCGGCCTGGAGCCGTTGCGCATCGGCGGCGCATGGTCGCTGGCGGGCGCAACGCATATCGAGGGCTGGCTGCGCGCCGAACGAGAGAGCGGCGACTGGGTGCTGCCCGGCATTTTGCCGCCCGCGATGCGCGCGGCCGGCCTCGAAACCCTGCATCTGAAGGCGCAGGGCGCGGGCGGGCGGGCGCGCCTCGATTTCGAGGCCGCCGGCCGCCGCATCGGGCGCTGGCAGGCGGGCGCCACATTGCCGCTCGAAGGCGGCGCGGCGGGCTTCGCCATCCCGCAAGGGCCGCTCGCCGGCTGGCTGAAGGCCGCGGTCACGGATCTGGCCTGGGTGGCTCCGGCCATCGACGGCAACCTGACCAGCGCCGGATCGCTCGATATCGACGCCACACTTTCCGGCACGCTCGCTGCGCCGATCCTGCGCGGCCATCTGCGCGGCGGCGGGCTGGCCATCGGCCTGATCGACCAGGACATCCAGTTGCGCGACGGCGAGCTCGCGATCCGCTTCGACCAGGAGCGCGCGCTGGTGGAGCGACTGACCTTCGCCGCGCCGCACCATCCGCCGGATCGCGCCGCGCGCACGGCAGGTTTCGCTTCCCGTGCGGAACCAGGCCGCCTGAACATCGGGGGCGAACTCGACCTGCGCCGGCGCGGCGCCAGCCTCACCGCCACGCTGACCCGATTGCCGCTCTCGCAACGCCCGGAACGCTGGGTGGTGGCGTCCGGCACGGCAAGGCTCGACTATGGCGGCGAACGCCTTCCCGGCAGGCTGAGAATCGGCGCCGAACTCGCCGCCGACGCCGGCTTCATCGCCGAGGCGGCAAGCGGCCGCCCCGAACTGGCCGAGGACATCGTCGTACTCGGCCAACTGCCGGTCGAGCGGCGCGGGCCGCGCGTCGAGGGCGACATCGCGTTCGATCTGGGCGAGCATTTCCACCTGCGCGCCGCCGGGCTTGCGGCGCGCCTTGCCGGCCGGCTGCGCGTGCGCGGCGGGGGCGACGGCCCGTTGGCCGCGACAGGCAGCATCGCCGCCCGCGACGCCACCTTCGATGCCTACGGCCAGCGCCTCACCGTCGAGCGCGGCATCGTGAATTTCCAGGGGCCGCTCGACGATCCGGGCCTGAACGTGCTGGCGTTGCGCAAGGGCCTGGCGGTCGAGGCCGGTGTTAGCGTCACCGGCACGGCGCAGCGCCCGGTGGTGCGCCTCGTCTCGACACCGCCGGTGCCGGATGCGGAAAAGCTGTCCTGGATCGTCCTCGGCCGCCCCACGGACGCCAGCGGCACCGACGCCTCGCTGCTGCTGGCCGCCGCCGGCGCGATTCTCGGCGGACAGGATGAAGGGTTGACGGCGCAACTCGCGCAGGCCTTCGGCATCGACGAGATATCCTTGCGCCAGGCGCCGACCGGCGACCCGCTCACCGGCCAGATTCTGACCCTCGGCAAGCGCCTGTCGGCGCGCACCCAGATCGGTTACGAGCAGGGGCTGACGGCGGCGACCGGGGCGGTCAAACTGACCCATGCGCTGACGCCGCGCATTTCCGTCGTCACGCGATCCGGGGAGGATAATGCGATCGACGTGTTCTACCACTTCGCTTTCGACTGAAAGCCTGTTCGCGCTGTTGCACAAAAACGATCAGGATCAACCTGGAAAATATAGTTCACCACGAAGATCACGAAGATTTTTGCCGTGCCTCGAAACTCGCCTTTGGCTCGTTTTCATGGTGTTGCGCGCATTTGAACACTCACCCGCTGGATGTCTGGAATCGTTGGAGCAACCCACGGTTTTCCTTCGCGTTCTTCGTGTTCTTCGTGGTTTAAATGAGGTCAGGATCAATACCGGCAGCGGCGGTGAAACACTGGAGTTCGGGAAGATAAGCGCGACCGTCTCCGGGTTCTGGAACTTGAAGGTGAACACGGCCGCGCTGATGAATCCCGTTCGACATTCTGCCGGCAAAAGCCGACAATCCGGCGTATCAAACATGAGGAATCGTATCGTGCAAACAGGATTTTACAAGAGGCTGAAGTGAGCGACTGGGCGTCCATCGGCAGCCTGCTCGGCGGCATCGGCCTGTTTTTGCTCGGCATGGGGCTGATGACCGACGGGCTCAAGCTCGCCGCCGGTTCGGCGCTGGAGCGCATCCTCACGAGTTCGACCAAGACCCGTTTGCGCGGGCTGGCCTCGGGCGCGCTGGTGACGGCGCTGGTGCAATCGTCCAGCGCGGTGACGGTGGCCGCGATCGGCTTCGTCAACGCCGGCCTGCTGACGCTGGGGCAATCGCTATGGGTGCTGTTCGGCGCCAACGTCGGCACCACCATGACCGGCTGGCTGGTGGCGCTGGTGGGATTGAAATTCAAGATCGAGTTGCTGGCGCTGCCGCTGATCGGCATCGGCATGGCGCTGCGCCTGTCCGGCGGCAACAGCCGGCGCGGTGCGCTGGGCATGGCGCTGGCCGGGTTCGGTGTGCTGTTTCTCGGCATCGACATGCTCAGGGAATCCTTCTCCGGTTTCACCAGCGATTTTTCGCTGAACGAACTGGGCGGTGCGACCGGCACCCTGATGCTGGTGCTGTCCGGCATCCTGATGACGGTGCTGATGCAGTCGTCCAGCGCCTCGCTCACCATCGCGCTGACTGCCGCACAGGGCGGGCTGATAACGATCGAGAGCGCGGCGGCCGTGGTGATCGGCGCCAACGTCGGTACCACGGTCACTGCGCTGATCGCCGCGATCGGCGCGACACCGAACGCGAAACGTGCCGCCAGCGCGCATGTGCTGTTCAACCTGCTGACCGGCATCGTCGCCTTGCTGTTGCTGCCGCTGTTGCTCGCCCTGATCGGCGCGCTGCGCGGGTGGCTGGAGTTGGATGCCGCGCCGGCCGTCACGCTGGCGATGTTCCATACGGTGTTCAATCTGCTCGGCGTGGCGCTGATGTGGCCGCTGGTCAGTTATTTGACGCGCTTTTTGGAACGGCGTTTCCGCACCGCGGAAGAGGACGAGGCGCGCCCCCGTTACCTGGATGCCAACGTGGCCGAGGTGCCCGCCCTGGCGCTCGACGCGCTGCAGCGGGAAGTGCGCCGCATGGGCGGCATCGCGCTGCGCATGATGCGCGAGGCGCTGGGCGGCGCGGCCGGCGAAAGGCTGGCGCGCGACCAGCAGATCGTCTCCGGGCTGAATCTCGCCATCGCCGGCTTCATCGCGCGGCTGAACCGTGCCGGCATGTCCCCCGACAGCGCGCAACGCCTGCCGGACATCCTGCGCATCGCGCGCTATTACGAAATACTGGCTGAACTGGCGCTGGAAACGGCGGCGGCGATGCGGGAAACCACCTCGCCCGCACCTGCCGAGGCGGGAAAATTTGCCGCCCAAGCGGAGGCATTGCTGGATGCTGTCGATTCGGAAAAGGCGCTGCCGGAAATAATACCGATCGACACTGTTTGCGTCGAAACCTGCCTGGAAACAATGGAAGAACGCTACCAGATACTGAAGTCGCACCTGCTGGAGGCGGGCGCGCAGGGCCAGTTGCCGGTGGCGGACATGGATGCGCGCCTGCGTGTCGCCAGCGCTACCCACCGTGCGGTGCAGCAAGCGGCCAAGGCGGCGCGGCTGCTCAACGGCTATGCGCTTTTGCCCCGCTCCTCTTCGATCACCGGTTTGTAATCCCAGTCCCGCACTCCCTGAACCAGCAGGTCGATGTCGTCGGAGGGTACGCGGAGTATCTGCAAGGCGGTCGCGCCGAGACGCAGGCTGGCTTCGATGGCTTCCGGGTACGCATGGGTCGCGCCGGCGTCAAGAAGTTGCGAGCTTGCTTCCAGATCCCGCGCTCGTGCAATAACGGGTACCTGGGGGCATGTGTTGCGCAGGAGAGAAACCGCCCGCAGCGCCATCGCGGCCTGGTCGATCGTTATCACCACCAGGGAAGCTCGCTCCACATGGATGGTTGCCAGCAACTCCGGATCGGCGATGTCGCCATAGTGCACCGGGTGACCATCGGCTTGCCCTTGTGCGACCCGCCTGGCATCGGTTTCAAACACCACAAACGGTATTTTTTTCGAGCGCAGCAACACAGCGATGGTATGCCCCACGCGCCCATATCCGCCGATAACGACCTGCGAACCTGGCGTACCTAACAACTCGTCGGGGATGCTTCGGCCTACACTGAGCTGTTCTCCTGCCAGCCACGTCGCGATGGAGCGGTTGAAGCGGATCAGAATGGCTCCGGCGATCATCGAGAGCAGAACCGATGTCATCGCTATCTGCCCCAGCACCTCGTCGATCACACCGGAGTCGAGCGCGATGGCGATCAGGGCGAGCCCGAATTCGCCGCCGACGGCCAACAGCAATCCGGTGCGCCATGCCACGAGCGCATCGATCCCGCTCTTGTGCATCATCGCGGCGACGATCAGTGTCTTGCTGGCCAAAATGAGCAGCGCCCCGAGCAGAGTCCAGTGCCATATCGGCGGTATCGCAGCCGGATCGAAACGCATGCCGATGCCGATGAAGAATATGCCCAGCAGTACATCGCGGAACGGGCGTATGCTCGATTCCACCTGGTGCCGGAACTCGGTTTCACCCAGCATCATCCCGGCGAGGAAGGCCCCGAAGGCCAGAGAAAGTCCGAGACTGCTGGTGGTCCATGCCGCCAGCAAGGCGACCAGCAGTACGGCCAGCGTAAACACTTCGGCGGATCGGCGCTCGGCGACCAGATGGAACAGCGGGCGCAGCAGCCAGCGCCCCACGAAGAACACCAGTGCGAACGCCAGCACCGCTTTTACCAGCGCCCATCCCAGCGCCCCCCCGAGCGCGACCGCGCCGACCGACATGCCCAGCACAGGGATGATCACGAGGAAGGGTACGGCGGTTACGTCCTGGAACACCGACATCGCGAGGCCGAACCGGCCGTGGTGACTGTTCTCCTCGCCCTGTTCGGCCAACTGGCTGCCGATGATGGTCGTGGAGGACTGGGCGAACACGGCCCCGATCACGAATGCGGCAGCGGCAGGGAGCCCGGCCAGCCACACGGTGACACCGACTGCCGCGGTCGTGAACGCGACCTGCCCGGTGCCCAGCCCGAGAACCTGGTGCCGCAACGCATGCAGCTGCGGCAACGAGAAGTTCAGGCCGATCGTGAACAGCAGGAACACCACGCCGAACTCGGCGAGCGTCTTGAACTCCGCCACATAGACCGTCGGCCCGGCCGTGTGCGGCCCGAGGATCACGCCGACCAGCAAGTAGCCCAGGCTGGTCGGGATACGCAGGCGCTGGAATATAACCACGACGGTTACCGCCACGGCCAGCAGCAGCAGGATTTGCGCGAGGTGTTCCATCTATCGTTCCGCTCAGGGGGTCAACAGCACGTCGCAACCGGCATGGTAAAGAACGTTCTGGGTGACGCTGCCCAGCAGCTTTTCCTCGAATGGCCCGCCGCCGTGCTTGCCGATGGCGATCAGGTCGGCCTCCTGCGCCTGCTCGAACAGCACGGAGGCAGGATTGCCATGCAGCGCGAGCCGGGAAAATTCGGCGGCGGCGCGGTAATCGCAATCCACCGCAAACGCCTCCAGATTGGCTGCTGCCTTGAGATATTCCTGCTCGCGATAGCGCTGGATATCCTCTTCCAGCGCGCCGCCCATGCGCATGCTCGCCTCGAATGGCACGACATAGGCGTGTATCAAGTGATGGCGCGCATCCGGGAATAGCGCCATGGCAAGATGGGCGGTGCGTGTTGCGTTCGCGGAGAAGTCCGTCGCGATCAGGATGCGTTGGTAAGAGCCCGCAGCAGGGCGGCGCACCAGCAGCACGGGAATATGCGCGGCTTCGAGCACCTTGAGTGCGGTGCCGCCGAGCACGGCATCGCGTACCCAGTTTTCGCCGTGCTCGCCGACTACCAGCAGTTCCGCAGGACGGGCGGCGACAAAGGCGCCGATCTGCTGCGATGCGCGCCCGATCAGCACTTCGGTTTCCACCTTCACGGCGGAATCCCGTGCGACCTGTTCACCCAGCGCTGCCAGTCGCGTGCGTGCGGTATCGACAGGCTTGATATTCGACCAGCCGGAAAAATCGTAAACTGCCTTGAGGCTCGCCCACACGCTGTCGTTGAATACATGCACCAGAATCAGCCGGGCGTCCCATGCCCGGGCCAGATGAGCAGCCTGCTGCACGGCGCGTTGCGCATTCTCGGAAAAATCGGTGGCGGCGACGATGGTTTGCGGTCTGGGCATGGCGTGCTCCTGTAATGGAGTGAAGGCGGGTGTGCAGTTATCAATGGTTGATTGTAAGCCATTTCCCGCTCATTAAAATACGGGCGTTGCATGGCAGATATTTATTTTTAACCATGCAGTATCTTTCGATGCATCGCTGTAAGCGGTTAGAATGCGCCGTGTTGGTGAAGCCGCTGCGGCGGCTGGCCGTGATGGTTTTTCAGGAGATATTATTGATGCGTCGTTTTTCTGCACTGATTGTTTTGTTGCTCATGCCGTTTGCTGCTTTTGCTTCGACAGGCGCGGAGCGCCTCGACCTGACCGGCAACTGGGTCGGCATCACCTCGGTGCTGCTGTTCTTCGTCGCCTACCTGGCCGTGATGGCCGAGGAATTCACCCACCTGCGCAAATCCAAGCCGGTGATGCTGGCCGCCGGCGTGATCTGGGCGATGATCGCGTGGTATTACCAGTCGCACGAGATTCCTCATGTCGTTGAGACCGCGCTGCGCCACAACCTGGAGGAATACGCCGAGCTAATGCTGTTCCTGCTGGTGGCGATGACGTTTATCAACGCGATGGACGAGCGCAACGTGTTCGAGGCGCTGCGCTCCTGGCTGATCCGCAAGGGTTTCGGCTACCGCGCGCTGTTCTGGGTGACCGGCCTGCTGGCCTTCTGCATCTCGCCGATCGCGGACAACCTGACCACCGCGCTGCTGATGGCGGCGGTGGTGATGGCGGTCGGCGGCGGCAACAAGAAATTCGTCATGCTTTCATGCATCAATATCGTGGTCGCCGCCAACGCGGGCGGGGCGTTCAGCCCGTTCGGCGACATCACCACGCTGATGGTCTGGCAGAAGAACATCATCGCCAGCAATGGCGCGGTCGATTTCTGGGTGTTCTTCGCGCTGTTCATTCCGTCGCTGGTCAACTGGCTGGTGCCGGCGGCGCTGATGCACTTTTCCGTACCCGACGAAAAACCAAATAGCGGCGGCGAAATGATCGCGATGAGCCGTGGCGCGCTCACCATCGTCGCGCTGTTTCTGTTCACCATCGCGCTGGCGGTGAGTTTCCATAGCGTCCTGGGTCTGCCGCCGGTCATCGGCATGCTCACCGGCTTGAGCCTGCTGCAGTTCTTTGCCTATTACCTGAAAATTACCGGCGAGAAGACCCATGCGCGCGGCGGCGACGCGGAGAACATCGGCAGCCCGGTGGCCTTCGACATCTTCCGCAAGGTGGCGCGCGCCGAATGGGACACGCTGTTCTTCTTTTACGGCGTGGTGATGTGCGTCGGCGGGCTGGGCTTCATCGGCTACCTCGGCATGATCTCTCAGGTGATGTACGGCGAATGGGGCGCAACTAACGCCAACATCGCCGTCGGCGTGATCTCGGCCATCGTCGACAACATCCCGGTGATGTTCGCGGTGCTGACCATGATGCCGGACATGCCGGTCGGCCAGTGGCTGCTGGTCACGCTGACCGCAGGGGTCGGCGGCTCGCTGCTGTCAATCGGCTCGGCGGCCGGCGTCGCGCTGATGGGCCAGGCGCGCGGCACCTACACCTTTTTCGGCCACCTCAAATGGACGCCGGCAATCGCGCTTGGCTACGCGGCGAGTATCGGCGTACACATGACGTTAAACCGCAGCCTGTTCTGAAGCGTCTGCATGCGAACCGGTCCCGCGCAAACTGAAGGCACGCCCGGCCTGGGCGCGCATGGATTGTAAGGAGGGATATTGTGAACAAAACAGTTGAAGACCATGTTTGCCATGTGCAGGTCGCATCTGCATCATTTGCCACGGAATACGCGGGTTGCCGTTACGCATTTTGTTCGACGCAGTGCAGGGAGCGCTTCCTGGCGAACCCGCATTTATACATTGGGTTTCCCGGGCACAAAGCGCCTGCGCAGGAGGGAAAGAAAGTCGTTAAACGCCATCGTCTTTTGCTGTCGGCGCCGCTTGATGCGATGCAGGCGGAACAGGTAAAACGGGTATTGCTCGAAATGAAAGGAATGCATGAGGTCTGCATTGAGAGGAGCGAAATTGAAATTCAGTATGACCTCATGCAGGTGACAGTCGAGCAAGTTGCGGACAAATTGGCATTGGCGGGGGCCGGCCTCGGAGGGGGCTGGATAGACCGCCTTAAATTGGCGTTTATCAGCAACCTGGAAGAAATCGAGATTAGCAGCCTTGAAGTTGAAAACTGGAAGCCTTTTCATTATTGAGCCTTGGCTGAATCACGGCGTTAGCCGCTGGAAAAAGCCCCACAATTCTGTTGCCAATTTTTCACAAACATCTTTATAATTCACAGGACATAGAAAAATCGAAGTGTCGGAGCCGGCTGGCTCACATCACTCAAGATATTTCCCCATAATTCAAGATGTTGGCCCTGGCCGCGTTGCGGGCGGGGGGTTCCGATGTGTGAAACAGCCATCGAGAACAAGGTAAAGTGCGGTTTGGGTAAACGCGGCGATTGCAATGCTGGCAAGGGTTATAGGTGCATCAAGGATGCAGTTTAATCACGGCCGGACTGAAATAATTGCCCAAGAGTTATTAGCGGGCGCGCGAATGCTTGCGTCCTGGCATTTTGGAAACAAACCCCGGCGAACAGCGACCGGAATTTATTTTAAAGAAGAGGGAAGGTAACTATGAATGTCAGTGGAATGCTCCACGGAGCGGGGTTGCTCAAGATTGTCGACTTCCCGGCCTCCGAAGTACTCGGGCCGGAAGCCAGCGAACACGATATCCACAACCTGATCGAAAAGTGCGGCTCGGTTTTCGTCAAGCCGATCTTTCGCGGCGGCATCGGCAAGAAGGGCAAATCCGGCCTAATCGGGCGTGCTACCGATCTAAAATCGGCACTGGCCGAGAAAGAGCGCTTGTATTTTGCCGAATACAAGGTCGGCAATGTGGTCTACAAATCGCGCGGCGTCACCTTCGAGGGCGCTGTTCCAGCCAAACATGAGATCTATTTCTCGATCACCGACTCTACCCGCTACCGCGCGCCGGTCATGACGCTCACGCATCACGGCGGCATGGACATCGAAGAGCTGGACAAGACCCAGATCATCGAAGTGCCGTTCGATCCGCTGACCGGCCTTAAGTCCTTCATCGTGTCCAATGCGCTGACCGACCTCAACGCTCCCAAGGAAATCATCTCGCCGCTGGTGCAGCATCTGCCCAAGCTGTGGGATCTGTACCACCACTACGGCATGTCCACGCTGGAACTCAACCCGATCCGCATGATGCCGAGCAAGTCCGGCTCGCTGGTTCCGGTGGCCTGCGACTTCAAGTGCGGCTTTGATCGCGACGATCCGCGCGTGAATCGCCTGACCCTGCCCGACGACCTGTTCGTCACCGAAGCCAACGATTTCGAGCAGGAGATCAACGAACTGCGCACCTATCAGGGCCAGAGCGACGTTTACGTGATCAACGAGAAGGGCACCATCCTCGCGCCTACCTTTGGCGGCGGTGCAAACTCGCTGGTCACCGAAGTGCTGGGCAACGACGCCATCATCTCCTCCGACTTCGGCGGTAACCCGCCCTACGAGAAGATGTACGACGTGATGCGCATCTCCCTCAAGTACTATCTCAAGCAGACGAATGTGCTGTTCATCATCGGCGGCAAGGCCAACAATACCGACATTTTCGTCACCTTCCGCGCGATGGCGGATGCGTTGCGCGACTACTTCAGCGAGCGTGGAGCCACCCCGCTGTATGTGGTGATCGGTCGCGGTGGCCCGCAGGTGATACGCGGCATGGGTGCGTTCAAGGATGTGCTCGACTCGTTGCGCATCCCTTACAAGATATTCGGCTTCGATTCCGCGATGACCGACGTGGTGAACCACGCGCAGGAAGCGGATCGCTGGATGAAGAGCGGTGGCCGCGCCGAAGTGGCGAAGCTGCTGGGCCTGCCGGCGGACGCCTGAGATTGTTGAAAAACCATTTCACCACGAAGAGCACGAAGATCACGAAGAAAAACATTCAAGAACCGGATCGCTTCGAGTGATCGCCGATTGAATCTTCGTGACCTTCGTGTGCTTCGTGGTAAACAAAAATTGAATTAAGCAAAGGTGAAAGCAATGAGAAAGCCTGGTATCCAAGAATTTAAATATTACGTCGGCATCCGCTCGCTGGCCGATATCGCGACCCGCGAGGATCGCATCTGCGTGCTGAACATCACCGGCAACGAATCCCGTACCGTGACCCCGGTCAGCCACGCCTATTCCGGCGGCAACATCGTGTTCGGTACTTCCCCCGGTCGCCGTGGGCAAGTCGTCGAGACGCCCGCAGGCAGCATTCCCGTGTACAACAACGTGCGCGAAGGCATGGAAGCCGGTCATAAGTTCAACGTCGGCGTGGTCTACCTGCCGCCTTCCGCGGTGCGCGACGGCGTCGCCGAACTGATCCGTATCAATCCCGATGTCGAAAAAGTCGTCATCATCACCGAAAAAATCTCGGTACATGATTCGCGCGAAATCCGCGCGCTCGGCCAGCAGCGCGGCGTGGACATTTTCGGCGGCAACTGCCTGGGCGTAGCCGACTCCTGGAACCAGGTGCGCATCGGCGGGGCGCTGGGCGGCGACAATCCCGGCGAAACCCTGCGCAAAGGCTCGATCGCGATCTTCTCCAACTCCGGCAACTTCACCACCACCATCGCCAACTACCTGTCCATCGGCGGCTGGGGCACCACGACGCTGATCTCCAGCGGCAAGGATATCTACATCAATTACGCGGCGCCTGAATTCGCCTACGCCATGTCCAACGACGAGCGCACCAAGGCGGCGGTAATGTACTCCGAGCCGGGCGGTTACTACGAACACGACGTGGTGTTTGACAAGCCGGTGGTCGCCTGCGTGGTGGGCCGCTGGAAAGCCACCCTGACTCGCGCCGTGGGCCACGCCGGCGCCATCGCCGGATCGGGCGACGACGCACGCGCCAAGGAAAAATGGTTCATGGACAAGTTCGGCGTGAGCGACCTGTTTACGCCTGAAAACCCGGTATGCTCGAAAAAAGGCGCGGTGGTCACCAACATCGCCCACATCCCGCAGGCACTGACTGCGGTGATGAAGCTCAATGGCGTAGAGAAAGACTTTCCGCCGGAAGGCAATCTGGAACTGAAGCCGTGGTTCGGCGACAATCAGGGCCTGAAGCTGCCCGCTGCGCTCGACATCCCCGTGGTCAAGGCCTTGGCGCCGTACGACCTACAGATCGCCGAACTGCTGAAGAACGTCGGCGCGATCTTCCCGCGTCAAAGTATGAAAGACTGCTCGGGCAGCTCGGTGATGGATCCAAAGACGCAAGTCACCAAGGTC
This sequence comes from Gallionella sp., assembly GCA_030690245.1. Classification (GTDB taxonomy): domain Bacteria; phylum Pseudomonadota; class Gammaproteobacteria; order Burkholderiales; family Gallionellaceae; genus Gallionella. The sequence goes on from JAUYGW010000182.1 coordinate 16,544, forward strand.
AACAACATATCCATCCTCGACTGCTCCAAGCAGCCGCTGGAATCCAACCTGTGCCTGGCACTGGTGCGCGAGCTTAACGACGAGAACGACAACGCGCTGTACAACCTCGCGGTGGCCGCGCACGTCAACCTGCACAATGATCCCATGCTGGCCGCTGCCGAAGCCGCGCGCGAAGCGGGCAATGCGCCCAACACCGCGATCAGCGCCGCCGTCGCCTTGCTCGGGCCGAAGCGTGCGGATGCCGCGCGCGCTGCCGCCGACTCCCTGACGGAAATCTTCGCGCACTCCGGGCTGCTGACGGGCGACGACGAAGCAGCCAAGGTCAATCCAGCCGCAGCCACCGCCGAGCAACTTGCGACTCTGGTCAGTGATAAGGCCGACGCCAAGGCCGAAGCCATGCTCAAAGCCTTCGACAAGCGCGGTGCGAAATCCGTATTTGTGAAGTATCTGCGCTCGCTCAAAGGCCATCCCACGGCCGATGCCGTGCTGGCCGCATTGACCACCACCGTGGCCTGGGAGCCGCTGATGCGCAAGCGCATCTCCAAACTGACCGTGCGCAACCTGCCCTGGTACACCAAGCTGTTCGGCATGATTATCGGCGCGTCCACCGAAGCCAAGCATCACGCTGTCGGCAGCTTCTGCGGCGTGGATAACCAGGAAATCCTCGATTCCTGGACCGTCACGCAACTGGCCTACATCGCGCTGTTGGGCGAGCGTCCGACCGCAGCCAGCCTGCTCCCGCTGCAAGTCATCCTGGGGCTCATCATCTCCAACGGCGTGGGCACCATCTCGTCGCAAGGCTGCAAGGGCGCGGTATCCGCCGACGGCCCCGAGTCGCCGGAGCGCGTGCAGATCAACAAGGGCATGATCGGTTTCCTGACCCACACCGGCTTCGCCCACGGCGGCAACGGTTACGAAGGCATCCAGTTCCTGATCGAGAATTTCAAGGACACCTCGCTGGCCGATGCGAGCAACCCAGACCAAAGCATCGACCTGAAGAAGATCACCACCGACTTCGCCATCGCCTTCAACAAGGAGAAGAAGCAGAGCAAGGCGCTGGGTACCGGTGTGCGCAACATCCCCGGCGTGAACCACCCGGTATTCAAGGGCTTGCCGGTCAACCACGATCCGCGCGAGACTTACATCACCGAGTTCTTTGCCGAGCGCGGCGAGAAGAACGTGTTCCACGACTTCTACAAGACGCTGGTGCAGTCGCTGTACGACAACGGCGTGACCAGCAACGTGTTCTGCGTGAACATCGACGCCGTGATCGCCGCCTCGCTGCTCAAGCTGTTGTGGCCGCGCTACCGCAACGGCCAGTTCAGCGAAAACCTGATGGAAATGGCGGCGTTCACCGCGTTCCTGTTCGGCCGCATGGCCGGATGCGCGGGCGAGATCGACGACCACATCAATCGCGGACGCAACATGGATACCCGCACTCCGGCTTCGCAGTGCAGCCACGTTTCTTGACAGGATTTTTTGCGAAACCCATGAAAACCTGATCCGCTAAGCCAAAGGCACGAACGGTAATAGAGTTGATTCATGGAATAGCTAATAGCAAATGGGGCAGGCTCGGATTGTTGATGTAATTTGTAAATCAATTTGAGCTTGCCCCTTAACTCGCATTTTTATTAAATAATTTAACGAGGATCTCATGACAGCATTCAACGTCGCACAGAAAATCCTGCTGGCCAATGCGGCCGGGGGATTGAAGCAGCTTCCCGAACCGGGGCAACCGCTGGAAATCCAGTTCACCCACACCCTTTACCAGGACGCCACCGGCACCGCCGCCGCGCTGGCCTTCGAGAAGATGGGCGTGGATCGCGTGAAGACCACCTCGGTCATCGTCGTGGATCACAAGACTCTGCAAGTCGGCTATATCGACGGCGACGACCACCGCTACCTCGAGACTTTCAGCAAGAAATACGGTTGCTGGTTCTCGCGCGGCGGCCTCGGCATCTGCCACAGCGTGTTCCTCGAAGACTTCGCGACCCCCGGCAAGTCGTTGATCGGTTCCGATTCGCACACCACCAACGCCGGCGGCATGGGCATGCTGGCGATGGGCGCGGGCGGCACGGACGTGAGCTTCGCGATGGCGGGCACTTCCTACAAGATATCAATGCCGAACGTCGTGCAGGTGAACCTCACCGGCGCGCTGCATCCGGGCGTGCTCGCCAAGGACGTG
>JAUYGW010000192.1 GCA_030690245.1 Gallionella sp.
CTTTGCTTTTGCCATTTTTCCTCCATATACGAACATCGCACATGGGGAGACATTATACTTTATTTACGGATAAGTTCTTAGTCATAGAAAGTTGGAATTTTCTTATGGGGCAAAACGCCGCATCACAGGGGGTGCGACAAATTGCCGCATCCCCAAATAGGCTTTTTATCTGTAGTATCCACCCGTTTTCAGAATTCATAAATAATAATTATTGAGAAACATGGGGGAGGCAGTGATGAATAAGCAATTGGTTAACGGCGGAAAATTATTTGTATTGAGCTGTATTTATGTGAGCGTCGCAAATGCGGCGTTTGCGGCGGATGAACCGCAAGTAATGGAGGAGGTGAGCGTCTATGGCGAGCGCCCCGCCGCATTCCGCAACATCACTACCTCTACCGAGGCGGCAACCAAGGCGTTGATCGAAAGCACCAACGTCATCAACACCGAGGATGCGGTGAAGTATCTGCCAAGCATCCAGATCCGCAAGCGCTTCATCGGCGACCGCAACGCCATTCTCGCTTCGCGCAATGCGGGCACGCTCGACAGCGCCCGCTCGCTGGTCTATGCGGACAATGTCCTGGTGTCGATGCTGCTTGGCAACTCCTATAGCTATGCGCCGCGCTGGTGGTTTGTTTCGCCGCAGGAGATCGAGCGCGTTGACGTGAGTTACGGCGCGCATTCCGCCGCTTACGCGGGCAATGCGGCCGGCGTCGTCATGGTCATGAAGTCGAGGATGCCGGAAAAGTTCGAGGCACATGCCGATGCACAAGCCTTTAGCCAACCGTTCAAGCTCTACGGCACCAATGAAACCTACAATGGCTCGCGCATGGGTGCCTTTCTCGGCAACCGGCATGATGACTTGCGCTGGACGTTGAGCGCTGGACACTTGGAAAACACGGGGAATCCGATGGCGTTTGCGGTGAATCCCACACCGGGAGGCGCCGGGACAACGGTCGTAAGTGGCTATCACCTTGACAGGGATGCAAAGGGCAGCCCCCGCATAGTCGTAGGTGCAACCGGTATCGATCACAGCCTCCAGGACAACGCCAAGGTCAAGCTTGCCTACGATTTTTCTCCCGGCTCGCGGCTTACCTACACCATGGGTTATTGGCAGAGCAATTCCGACACCAGCGTGCAAAGCTATCTGCGCGATGCGGCGGGCAATCCGGTCTATAGCGGGGCCATTCAGATCAATGGCACCAATTACACACTGGCCAATACAGCCATGCAGGTCAGCAAGCGCCAGGAAGAGCACTTGATGAACAGTTTGGCCTGGCGTTTCGACCCGAAATCGGAAAGTGACTGGGCGTTCGAGGCGGCGCTGACGAAATACGAATTCGGCAAGGACACCACACGCAGGCCGACCGTTGCGTTACCGGCTGCATCGGCCGGCGGCGCAGGACAGGTTCAGCTTCTGGACGGGACCGGCTGGCATACGGCGGATATGCGTGCAGATTGGCGCCCGGGGCAAGGCACGCTCGGTCACGACGTTGCCTTCGGCTACCACTATGACCAGCATACCCTCAATGACCGGACTTACACGAACGCGAACTGGCTTGCAGGGAGTGCGACGACCGTCAAGGCAGGCAGCACGGGCAATACGGAAACGCAGGGCTTCTATGTTCAGGATGCGATCCGCATGAGGCAGGATATGACGTTGACCGTTGGACTGCGCTATGAGCAATGGAGCGCTTTCAGCGGCACTTTGACGAACACGGTAAGCACCCTGGCCTATGCGGAGCGCAAGGAAAACTATACCTCGCCGAAGCTTTCTCTTGCGTGGGTGGCGACGGAAGACTGGCTGCTGCGTGGTTCACTTTCCAAGGCCGCGCGCTTTCCCACGGTTACCGAACTGTTCCAGGGCGCAATCACGGGCACGAGCATCACCAATAACGATCCCAACCTCAAGTCGGAGAAGATATTGGCGGGCGAACTGGCCGCCGAGCGTGATCTTGGCGGCGCCGGAAATTTGCGCATCTCGCTTTTCCAGGACGACGTGAGTGATTATCTGACGCGCCAGACCAACACCACCGTGACCCCGTCGGTGACCAACATCCAGAATGTCGACAAGGCTCGCATTCGCGGCATGGAGGCGAGTATGCAGCGGCGCAACACATTCATGAAGGGGCTGGATCTGACCGGCAGCCTGACCTTTGCCGACTCCGAGATTCTTGCAAACAGCAAGAATCCGGCTAGCGTAGGCAAAAAAATGCTTCGTATCCCGGATTGGAGGGCGACGCTGGCCGCAACCTGGCATGCCAACGAGACAATGGACTTTACGCTTGCCGGCCGGTATAGCGGGAAGCAGTATGCACAGCTGGACAACAGCGATACCAACGGTGACGTATACGGTGGCGTGGACAAGTTCTTTGTCATGGATGCCAAGTTCAATTACCGCTTCGATAAGCGCCTCTCGATGTCCGTCGGCGTGGACAATCTGAACAACGAAAAATACTACGCTGCCCACCCATATTCGCAGCGTACATGGATCGTACAAATCAAGGGCAGTTTATAATTAGGCGTGGAGTAGAGCTATTTCCCATGTCTTTGCCGTAACGGCGGACTTTCGGTCGCCGCCTTTAACCTTGTTATATGATGCGAACATGAATAATTTAACCGTTGCATTGTTTTTTGCCGCTGCGCTGGCCGCTTGCCCGGCGTTGGCAGCCGATCACGCCGGCCACGGCAAGGTCGGCGCGGCGGCTTCGACTGCCACACCGGTGGACAGGGATAAACGTTGGCAGGAGTCGCTCGCCAAACCGTCACTGGCTGTTACTGTGAATTTCGACGAAAAAGGGCGCTTGTGGCTGGCTGCCATCCGCGACCAGCATGTTTACGTCAGCTATTCCGACGACCGTGGCGTTACCCAGAGCGCGCCGATCAAGGTCAACGCGGAGCCGGAGAGCATACTCGGCGACGGCGAAAACCGCCCCAAGATCATCGTGCGCAAAGGGGTGGTTTACGTGTCCTATACGCAGGGGCTGGCGAAGCCGATGTCCGGCGATATCCGCTTCAGCCGCTCGACCGACGGCGGGAAAAGCTTTTCCGTGCCGCTCACCGTCAACGACAACCGCGAAATCATCAGCCATCGCTTCGATTCGATGGC
>JAUYGW010000201.1 GCA_030690245.1 Gallionella sp.
TGCGCGCCTGGTCTGTTTGGTGTAGCGGTCAAAGCCGCCCGTAGAAAGTGTCGTTTGTTTCATCGTTTTAATCCGTTTGTTCAACCCGAGCTTCTGACAGCATGAGCGTGAAAAGTTCGAGACTTAATCAGAGGTTCCTTAACTCGATTATCCGTGAACATCCGTGTTTATCCGTGGCTGATTGCGGTCCATGTTTTTATTGTTGCGCGCGTATCCAATTCTTTCCTCCGCCAAACAGTTTTTATTGCTGGCCGCCGCGAACACCGCCTTGAGCTTCGCGCTCACACTTCGTCTTTCCATTTGATGGAGCAGCCCATGCTGGCGATCTGCTCGCGCGGCCCCTGCCCGGTCTGGGCGATTTGCAGCATCGCATCGAACAGATCGCGCGGCGCACCGGCGGCCGCTTCCTTGCGCGACGCATCCAGCCGCCCGCGGTATTGCAGCTCCAGATCGGCGTTGAAGCCGAAGAAATCCGGCGTGCATACCGCGCCGTAATCCTTGGCGACCTGCTGGGTCTCGTCCCACACATAGGGGAAAGGGTAGTCGTATTGTTGCGCCACCAGCCGCATGTTATCGAACGAGTCTTCCGCGTATTCGGCGGGGTCGTTGGACATGATGGCGATGCTGTTGATGCCGTACTGTTGCAGCTCGCGCGTGTCGCGCACGATACGGTCGCGGATGGATTTCACATAGGGACAATGGTTGCAGATGAACATCACCAGCAGGCCGTTCGTGCCGCGCACCCTGATGAGGTTGTAGCGCTGGCCATCCACGCCTTGAAGGTCGAAATCGCGGGCTTTCCAGCCAAAATCGCATAGCGGAGGTTGCAGACTGACCATTTTATATCCCTGACAACATCTCTTGGGGGCGTTATATTATCACGCCGAACTTTTTGACTTCTTGCCTTCATCATGCCGCGCTTTTACTGTCCCCCACCGCTGCCGCTCGGCGGCTCGTTCGATTTGCCGCCGGATGCGGCGCATCATGCCGCGCGCGTATTGCGCCTGCGCGAGGGAAACCGCGTGGAAATCTTCGATGGGCTGGGCAATGAATGCCACGGGGTCATCGCCGAACTCGGCGGCAAGCGCGTGGTTGTCGGCGAGATCACCGCCGTCAACGCCGACCGCGAATCGCCGTTGCCGGTCATGCTGGCGCAAGCCCTGTCGAGTAGCGAGAAAATGGACTGGGTGATCCAGAAAGCCACCGAGCTGGGCGTCACGGAAATCCAGCCGCTCGACACCGAACGCAGCGTGGCGAGGCTGTCCGCCGAGCGCGCCGCAAAGCGCCTCGAACACTGGCGGCAGGTCGCCATTTCCGCCTGCGAGCAATGCGGGCGCAACGTGCTGCCGGAGATCCATGCGCCGCTGGACATCATGGCGTGGCTGCAACAGGGGCTGGCGCAGCAACCGCCAGCCGCGAAATTTATTTTGCTGCCGCAGGGCGCGGCCTCGCTGCATAGCCAGCCGAAGCCGCAGGGCAAGGTCGTGTTGCTGATCGGCGCGGAGGGCGGTTTTACCCAGGCGGAGAGCGACAGCGCATTGCGTTGCGGTTTCATGCCGATCCGCCTGGGCGCGCGCGTGCTGCGCACCGAAACGGCGGCGGTCGCCGGGCTGGCCGCGTTGCAAACGCTGTGGGGGGATTTTTCGTAGGGGCGTATGGCAATACGCCCTCTAACAAACGGTGACATGGCGTACCAGAAAGGGCGTATTGCCATACGCCCCTACATCACCTCCGACGAGCTGCCCGACGAAAACTGGGCCATCGCCGGACATAACCAATGACTTTCCCAGCGTTTTTTGCTGGGTTAGTCAGATGGCTAGTAGCTCCACCAGTTGCTAGATGAGGCATAGCGCGGCATGATGCGCGCTGTGCAAAAGCCATACATCAGGAGGCGCTAAATGCCCATTATCACTACTTCCGCCGATTTTGTTGCCTGGTTCCGCTCCGTCGCGCCCTACATCAACGCCTTCCGCGGCAAGACTTTCGTCATCGCATTCGGCGGCGAGGTGGTCGCCGACGGCAAGTTCGTCGAACTGACGCACGACTTCAACCTGCTGGCCGCGCTCGGCATCCGGCTGGTGCTGGTGCATGGTGCGCGCCCGCAGATCGAACAGCACCTGGCGCGCAACAACCTCGGCGACACTTACCATCAGGGCGTCCGCATGACCGATGCGGATAGCATGCAATGCGTGAAGGAAGCGGTCGGACGGGTGCGCGTGGAGATCGAGGCGCTGCTGTCGATGGGGCTGGCGAATTCGCCGATGGCCAACGCCGACATCCGCGTCGCGGGCGGCAATTTCATCACCGCGCAGCCCATCGGCATCATCAACGGCGTGGACCTGATGCACACCGGCAGCGTGCGCAAGGTGGATATTGCGGCGCTGAACGACCGCATGGAGTTCGGCGAGGTGGTGCTGCTCTCGCCGCTCGGCTATTCGCCCACCGGCGAGGTGTTCAACGTCACGCTGGAAGACATCGCCACCGCCACCGCTATCGCGCTGGACGCCGACAAGCTGGTATTCCTGATGGACACCGACGGCGTGCAGGACAAGAAGGGCAAGCTGCTCAAGGAGCTCACGATTGCCGGGGCGCAGGCGGTGTTGTCCGGCAAACGCAAGCTGCCGGACGACGTGAGCCTGTATCTGCCCTGCGCGATACGCGCCTGCGAAGCCGGCGTGGCGCGCACCCACCTGATCAGCCGCCACACCGACGGCGCGGTGTTGCAGGAACTGTTCAGCGACGAAGGTATCGGCACGATGGTGGTGGAAAGCACGCTCAATACCCTGCGCGCCGCCACCATCGAAGATGTCGGCGGCATCCTGCATTTGCTGCGCCCGCTGGAAGCCGAAGGCATCCTGGTGCGGCGCAACCGCGAATTGCTGGAACGCGAAATCGCGCGCTTCGTGGTGCTGGAACACGACCACCGCATCGTCGGCTGCGCCGCACTCTACCCGTTCCCCGACGAGGCCGCCGCCGAACTGGCCTGCCTCGCGGTGGACGCGCAATGCCGCGACCGCGGCTACGGCCAGGTCATCCTCGACCACATGACCGGCCTCGCGAAGACGCAGGGGCTGAAAAAACTGTTTGTGCTCACCACGCGCACCGCGCTCTGGTTCATCGAGCGCGGCTTCAGCGAGGCCGATGTCTCGGCGCTGCCCTCGCAGAAGAAGTCGCTGTATAACTGGCAGCGGAAGTCCAAGGTGTTTGTCAGGAAGATTTGAGGGGGTGCCGTTGTAGGTTGGGTGGAGCGTAGCGATACCCAACATTTAATCGTCGTCCGCGATGGGTATCGCGTTGCTCAACCCGACGGCTCTGCGTAATCTGCGGATCGGACTGCGGTTTCGGGTTTACTCCGCCACGATCACACGATTCTTGCCGGTATGTTTGGCCTGATACATCGCCTTGTCGGCGCGTCCGATAACGTCTTCCTGGAGCTCCTGCGGCGCGCGCAGCGCCACCCCAGCGCTGAAGGTGATCAGGACGCGGTCGTTTTCATGCAGGAAGAATTTTTTGGTCAGCTCACGCTGCAGGCGTTCGACGGTTGCGGTGGCTTCCTCAAGGCCTATGCCGGGCAGAATGATGATGAATTCCTCGCCGCCATAGCGCGCTACCGCATCGCTGGGGCGCAGCGCTTCCTTGATCACCTGGCTCAGATGAACGAGCGCCTGGTCGCCGGCCTGATGCCCCATGGTGTCATTGAGCCGTTTGAAATTGTCGATATCGAGCAGCGCGACGCAAACGGGCGTATGGCTGCGGTCGGCGCGCGTGGCTTCGCGTTCGAATGCCTCATCCAGGCCGTGGCGGTTGAGCGCGCCGGTGAGTTGGTCCTGGTGCACCAGTTCGCTGACTTGCGCGAGCTCTAGCTCCAGTTTCCTGATTTTGGCTTCGGCTTCCTGAACCTGTTTGCGGGTGCCGACCAGCTCTTCATGCGAGCGCAGCGCACTGGCCTGGATCACGCGCGTGTCCTGCATGATGTCTTCCAGCAGGTGGCTTAACTCGGTGAGGTTGTTGGATTTGCCGATTTTTTGGCTGTAGCGCTCGATTTTTTGATGGTAGTCGCCGGTGCTTTCGGTGATTTCGCCAAGCCGGTCAATGAAGGTGGCCATCAGGCTCTTGAGCGTGGTTTTGGCCTCGGAGAGGCTTTGCTTGAGCATGCCTTGCTTGATGATGGCATCGCGCAGGCCGCGTTCGGCATCGGCGATGGCGTGCCGGTCGATCGGCTTGGCGATGATTTCCTGCAGGATGGCGACTTGCCCGTGCAGCCAATCTTCGTCTTCGACCATTTCGCCGACGTTTTCCACCAACAGGCGCAGCAGGCGCACCAGGCCTTCATGGACTTTGGCGTTGTCTCCGGCACGCAATTCGGCTTTTATCAGGAATTGGCGCAGTTGCTTGGCAAACGCGGTAAGTTGTTCAGGTGTCTTGATGTCGCGCACCTGCTGGACGAGGGCTTGCACCTCCTGCGTCAATTCCGGCAGTGCGCCGAGCAGGCCTTGCAGCGTTTGCGCCAGCAATTCGGCGAGTCTGGCAGGCATTCCGGCTTCTTCGCCGGGCATAGGGTGGGCGGTTGCGGCGCTGGCCGGCACCGCCGCCATAGCGCCGCTTGCGGCGGGCGTAGCGGGTGATATGGAATCGATCTCGGTGCCGGCCGCAACCGGGGACACCGCCCACGAGCGTATCAGCCCATTCAGCTTGTCATGCAAGGCTTCCGGGTTTGCCGTAAAGCGCTTCAACACGGTTTCCAGGCCTTCCTTTTTGCGGGTGATAGTCAAGCCTTTGTGGGGAGTCTCCAATTGGCGCAGCAGATCCCGTATCAGGTCAGACCACGATAGCGTGGATTCCCCGCCCTGTTTGGGCAGAATTTTTTCGATTTCCTTGAGACATTGATCCCAGTCCTCCGCCCCGATCACTTTCTTCAATGCGATGCTGGCAGGCGCAGACTGGGGTGTTTGCGCAAGATGTTCGGCAATACCGCGCAGGACTTTTGCCGCGCTGCGATCCCCGTCGGCGGGGATGCCGCTGATTTCGGCGTAAATCCTGCTGTAGTTGTCCGGCGTTGGCGGCATCTTGCGCGCCGCAAGCGTTTTCAGCGTTTCGCGGGCAAGTTCGGATGGGTTGGATTTATTCATGGCTGATTATTTCTTGGCTTCCACCAGGTTGTGCGCAATGGCGTAGTGAACCGCCTCGGCATTATTCTTGAAACCCATTTTCTCCAGCATGCGGGCGCGGTAGACGCTCACTGTCTTGGGGCTGAGCGCCATGACCTCGGAAATCTCGGTGAGGGATTTGCCGGAGGCCATCAGGCAGAGCGTCTGGTATTCGCGGTTGGACAGGTTCTGGTGCATCAGCTCCTGCGATTCGCCGATCAGGTTGCTCAGCAACTGCTCGGCCAGCGGCGCGCTGATGTACTTTTTGCCGCTGATGACCTGCTGGATCGCGCCGACCAGCTTTTCCGGCGCGCTCTGCTTGTTGATGTAACCCATCGCGCCCGCCTTCAGCGCACGCACGCCGTATTGCTCTTCGGGATACATGCTCAGCACGATGATCTTGACATCGGGCTGCTCCGACTTGAGTTGCTTGAGCACGTCGATGCCGTGCTTGTCCGACAGGGAGATGTCCAGCAGGATCAGGTCGAAATGCTGCTGGCGCGCCATGTTGATGGCTTCCAGGCCGGTTTCCGCCTCGCCGGCTATATGGAAGTCGGGCCCCTCTTCGAGCAGCATCTTCAAGCCCTTGCGGATCAGCGCATGATCGTCCACTACCAGAATATTAATCATATTGACGTTTCGCCGAAAAGCGCTTGTTGCGGGGTTTCTTCCATGAGCGGGACGAAAATCGCGATTTGCGTCCCCTTGCCCAGCGTGCTGGCAATCTTGACCGTGCCGCCGAGGTGCGCGACGCGCTCCTGAACGCCGCGCAGGCCGAACGAACGCGGCTTGTTGCGCGCCACCTCGCTGAATCCCATCCCGTCATCGGAAATGATCAGCTCGAGATGGTCGGTGCCCTTGACGATCTCAATCTGGACATGCTTGGCATGGGCGTGTTTCAGGATATTGTTCAGCGCCTCCTGGCAAACCCGGAACAGTGTGATCGAATACGCCTCGGGCAGCTCGATGCTCTCCTGCGACTTGATGATGGTGCAGGAAATGCCGCTGCGCTTGCTGAATTCCTGCGCCTCGATTTCGATCGCGGCGATGATGCCGAAGCAATCGAGGAAGCCGGGGCGCAGCCGGTGGGCCAGGTTGCTCGCAGAGGTGATCGCCCGGTTCACCAGTTCCTCTCTGGTTCTGGCCTGTTCGGGGAGTTGGGGGGTGTCCTTGGGCAGGCGCTGCGTC